>NZ_JBEZLR010000008.1:0-161025 GCF_040652275.1 Streptomyces sp. NPDC048275 | reverse complement strand
ACCCGGGGGCGCCCCTGGCCCGGCCCCCCCCGGGCCCCCCCGGCTCGACCCGGTGCGCGGCCGGTGCAAGCGTTGCATCCGGCCCGCGCACCGGGCCGGATCGCCACGCCCCCTGCTGCCCTGGCGGCGTGCTCGACGGCGCTGTGTTCGTTGTCTCGGGCGTGCACGGAACAGTGGGCAACCCCTTCGAGGCATCGACATCGGTTCACCCCCTGCGACCGCACGACACAGCAGCGGCTCGCAAGGACCATCCGGTCAACACGCAGATCCCTAGAGGGAGATGAGCAAGAGAGTCCCCCTGTTATGGTGCGCCGATGTCATCGATCAAGCAGTTCCAAGTCACCTTCGACTGCGCAGAACCTGAGCGCGTCGCTCGCTTTTGGTGCGAGGTGTTGGGGTACGTCGTATCGCCGCCACCGGCGGGGTTCGCCTCGTGGGACGATTTCGACCGCTCCCGGTCTCCTGAGGATCAGGGTTCATGGTTCGCATGCAGTGATCCCTCAGGTGCCGGCCCGCGACTGTTCTTTCAGCGCGTTCCCGAAGGCAAGGTCGTCAAGAATCGGGTGCATCTTTGCGTGCGGGTCGGCACCGGGCTCGTGGGTGAAGAGCGCCTGGCCACGCTCGAAGCCGAGTGCGCACGACTGGTCCCGCTCGGCGCGGTACGCGTGCGACTACTGTACGACGGCAACGATTCGTGCATCGTGATGCAGGACATCGAGGGCAACGAGTTCTGTCTCGACTGAGCATCCTCCGAGCCGGCGAGGTGGGGAGCCGTCTCTCTAGGTAGGAAGAGGACCGCCCAGAATGACGCCCTACTCCATGGCACTGCATGTACGCAGTGCCATCAACGTGCACATCGTGTGAGCAGTGTGTTCCCCGCCGACGTGGGGGCGATCCGGCATGGCGGGGCGCCCGTGTTGCATGGTTGTGCGACTTTCGGTCACCAGGCCGCTACCGTGAGTGGTCTGACGGCAGGGGGTGAGCCATGTCGGAGTCCGGGGGGACACCGTTCGTCGGGCGGGGTGGGGAGCGGGCCGCGTTGCGGGAGCGGCTGGTGCGGGTGGGGCGAGGTGATCCGCAGCTGGTTCTTGTCGCCGGGGAGGCGGGCATCGGGAAGACCGCCCTCGTGCGGGATTTCGTACAGGATGGGGGTGGCTGTGGCACGGTGCTGTGGGCCAGCGGCGAGGAGAACGAGCAGTCGCTGACGTACGGGGTTCTCGATCAGCTGCTGGGTGACGGTCAACGGGACGGCGATCCGCTGGCCGCTGGAGCGGTGCTCCTCGACGCACTGGGGCACCACCAGGAGGGAAGTCCGGTGGTGACCGTGGTGGTCGACGACGCGCACTGGGCGGACACCCCGTCGCTGCACGCTCTGACCTTCACGCTGCGGCGGCTGCGGGTGGACCGGGTCCTTGCGGTGGTGGTCGTACGGGAGGAGGCAGATCCTCGGCTGCCGGACGGGCTGCGGCGGCTGTTCGGAGACGACCGGACGCTGCGGCTTCTCCTTGACGGTCTCGCCCCGGCACAGATCAGGGATCTGAGCGGGGCGCTCGGCAGTGGGCCGATGGCGGAGCGGACGGCGTCCCGGCTGCATGCGCACACCGGCGGGAACCCGCTGCATCTACGGGCGCTGCTGCGGCAGTTCCCGGCCGAGGTCCTGGCGTCCTGGGCACCTCTGCCCGTACCGCGCGGGCATGAGCTGCTCGTCGGCGGGCTCCTGGAAGGGTGCGGGGCACAGGCGCGGGGACTGGTGGAGGCCGGGAGTGTTCTCGGGCCGGTGTTCTCGGTGCACGACGCGGCACAGGTGGCGGGTCGGGTAAGGCCAGAGGCGGCACTTCACGAGGCGGTGCGGGCAGGGCTGCTCACCGAGCGGACGGTGGGCGGGAATCCGCAGGCCGGCTTCGCGCACCCGTTGCTGCGGGCCGCCGTGTACCAGCGGCTGGGGCCACGGCTGCGGGCGGCGCTGCATCGGCGAGCCGCCGGACAGGTGTCGGGAAGGGCGGCCGTACTCCATCACCGTGCCTGTGCGGCGACCGGACCGGACAGAGAGCTGACCGATGAACTGGCTGTGTTCGCAGGTGAGTTGTCGCGGCGCGGTGCCTGGGCGGCGGCCTCTGAGCAGTTACGGACCGCGGCGCGGCTCTCGCCGGGCATTGCGGACCGGGAGCGCCGACTGCTCGAGTGCGCGGAGTGTCTGCTGCTCGCCGGGGACGTGGCGCAGGCGCAGGCGATGGAGGAGGAGCTGCGGGAGTTGTCGCGGACCGCGACCCAGAGTTACGTACTGGGCAGGCTCGCGCTGGTCGCGGGGCGGCAGCAGGAGGCGACCCGGCTGCTTTCGGCCGCCTGGTACCGGCGGGCCCCGGACGATCCGCCGCAGATCGCGGCGCGGGCCGCGGAGCAGCTGGCGTGGCTCAGCCTGGTCCAGGGGGACGGCAGGGAGGCGGTGGTTTGGGCGCGGCGCGGTGCGGGCACCGGGACGGCGGGCGGACGAGACGCGCTCGCTCTGGGGCTCGGCCTGTCGGGGCGGCCGGCGGAAGGGCTGCGGTGCACGGCGGCCGCGCACCGTGGCGACGGGCTCGACGGCTTGCTCGCCCACGGGGTGCTCCTGATGTGGAGCGGGGCGCTCGGGGCGGCGCGGCGGGAGCTGGACGCGGCACGGGAGGCGCATCTGCGGGGCGGGCTGCCGGGGCTCGGGCTTCTCGCGCTGGCGTTTCTCGCGGAGGCGGAGTTCCGGGCGGGCGACTGGGACGCGTCGCTGGCCCATGCCGATCAGGCGGTGTCACTGGCGGCCGACACCGATCAGCGGTGGCTGCTCGTCCTGGTGCACGCGATGGCCGCCGGGCCGCTGGCCGGACGGGGTGAGGAGCGTGCCGCGCTGGAGCATGCGACGGCCGCGGGGGAACACGCGGCGCTGCTCGGTGACGCGAGCGACGCGGCGTACGCGGCGATTGCGCTGGCGCAGGTGCGGCAGGCGGCCGGCGACCACGAGGGTGTGGTCGCGGCACTGTCGCCGCTGGCCGCGCCCGGTGTGCGGTACCGGGACAGCGTCGATGAGCCCGGAGTCTTTCCATGGCCGGGGATGCTCGCGGAGGCACTGGCGAGGACCGGCCGAGTGGCGGAGGCGGCCCCTTTGCTCGCCGCGCACGAGAAACTCGCGGTGAGTCGCGGGCATGTGCCCGTGCTTGCCGCGCTGGCACGGGTGCGGGGGACGGTGGAGACGGTGCGCGGGGATTCCGCGGCGGCAGGGCGGGCGTATGCGACGGCGGTGGAGCTGTTGACAGGGGCGGCGGAGGGCCGGAGCGCGGGCGGAGACTCCGCGGCCGGTGCGGGGGATGTGGCCGGTGGCGACGACCCCTCCCTCGGCATGGACGACGTGCCCTCAGGCAGGGACTTCACCTCGCCCACGGCTGACGGAAGCAGTGGTGGCGACTTCGCCCCGGCCATCGGTGCGAGCAACGGCGGCGCGTTCTGGGAGACCGCGCATGCGCACTGGGCGTACGGCGTGTGGTTGCGCCGTATGGGGCGGCGGGCAGCTGCGGTGAGGCAGTTGGAGGCGGCGCGTGTGTTGTTCGCGGGGATGGGGGCGGTGCCGTATCTGGCGCGCTGCGAGGCGGAGTTGGCGGCCTGCGGGAAGCGGGTGGAGGGCAGTTCGGGGCAGCGTTCGGCGGCGGGGCTGACGCCGCAGGAGTTGGCGGCGGCGCGGCTCGCGGCGGCGGGGCTGACGAACCGGCTGATCGCGCGTGAGCTGCTGCTGAGTACGAAGACGGTGGAGTACCACCTCAGTCATGCGTATGTGAAGCTCGGGATCGCCTCGCGGGTGGGCCTTGCGGGCGCACTTGCCCTGGGTGCGGACGGCGGGGACGCCGCTCAGAGGCGGAAGAGTTCGTAGGCGTGGAGCCGGTGGGTCGGCAACCGCGCGTCGTACAGGATGTATGGGTCGGAAGTTCGCCAGGTCGACCTGTTCGCACGGTGTGGCGCGTTCCAGGACGCCGACCATGAGGGCGCGATTCGCGGCCTTTGACCACGAAGAGGCGGTCGGGGAGTTCGAAGAGCCGGCTGGGGTCGAGTGCTTGGGTCTGGCGGGCTGTCCGAGGACGGCGGTGGGCGCGGGTCGAGCTCCGGAGGCGCCGGAGCGGCACGTACGGCAGGGGTTGCCCGGTCCGGGGCTGCTTGCGCTGACGTTCCTGGCCGAGTCGGCGTGCTGGGACGGGGACTGGGAAGCGGCGATGGCGCACGCCGGTCAGGAGGTGTCGCTCGCCGAGGACACCGACCAGCGCTGGTTGCAGGCCTTCGTCCATGCGATGGCGGCCGCGCCGCCGGCCGGCCGGGGCGAGACGCGAGCCGCGCAGACGCACGCGGATGCGGCGCGCGCCCATGCCGCGTTGCTCGGGGATGCCGGCGATCTCGGCTACACGGCGGTCACCCACGCGCGGATCCGGCACACCGCCGCAGATCCCGCGGCCGTGACGGCCACGCTGGTCCCGCTGACCGCGCCCGGTCTCGCGCACCGGGACTCGATCGACGAGCCGGGCATCTTCCTTTGGCCGGGCCTGCTCGCCGAGCCGTTGGCTCGTACCGTCGACGGCCGCCCGGGAGAAGTCCAGGACGTTTCGCGCCGTGGAGCTTGGCGAGGAGGATCTCGTGCAGCCGGGGCCACACCCCGGCCTCGGTCCACTCGGCCAGAACGTCGCCAGCAGGTCATGCCCGACCCGAAGCCGAGTTCCTGCGGCAGGTGTTCCAGGCGATCCCGGTGCGCAGCACGAACAGGATCCCCTGGAACACCAGCCGGTCCGGATACCGCTTGCGGCCCGGATGCCGGGTCCGATGCTCCACCTTCGGCAGCAGCGGCTCGATCACCGCCCACAGCTCGTCATCGACATCCCACGGCTTCGGCCGAGCCACCCCGCACCCCCGGATCAACGGTCGCGAAGTGATCCGAGCACCTCGAAGATCATTTCGTTGGGATTTCTCAGGGCGTCTTCCGCTGCCAGCTGCGGTCCTTCAGGACCCTGGCCAGTGCCTGGCGGATCGGGTCGGTGCCAAGGGCGACGATGATGCGGACGAACTCCTCACCGTGGGCGTCCTTGGCGAGGTAGGCCTTGAAGCCCGATCCGGCCTGGATGCTCACCTTGCTGTACCGGGCGGCGACCTTGTCACCGGGCCGGAGCAGTAGTTTGGAGACCTCCATGGAGCCTGGTTCGGTGCGGCCGTCCGGATGCACGATCGTGTACGTGATCACGGTGCCGGGGATGTGTGCGACCTCCTGGAGCCTGCTGTCGCGGGACGCGATCTGGTCCGGGATCTCGTCGGCGGCGCCACGGGTCTTGCACTCGACGGTGGCGAACAGGTGCTGGTCATCGGCGTTTGCGAACAGCCGGGCGTGGTCGACGTACTTGACGCCGACCTTCTGGTTCGGCGTCTTGATGCGCAGGTCGCGGATGATGAGGGTGCGGTGGAACTCCTTGGTGACCTTGACCGGCTCGAAGAGGCCGTTGACGAAGCCTTTGCCGCCTTTCCGTACGGCCTCGTTGGCGTAGGCGCGGTAGAGCTGTGTGACGGCGCGGATGACGGCGCGTACCTCCTTCAGGTCGACCCCGATGAGCTCGGTGAACTGGCCGATCCAGGCGGAGACGGTGACTTTCTCGCCCTTCAGGAGGCGGGCGGCCTCGATGACCTTCGCCCGGAAGTCCTTGATCTTGGTGTGGCCGAGCTGCCAGGCCTCGGGTACCTCGCGGGCGATCGCGTCGGCGAGGCTGGCGGCGAAGGCGCGGGTGGCGAGCAGGGGGAGCGGGATCAGGCGGCCTTTGACGCCCTTCCGCGCCGGCTTCGGGGCGCCCGGTGCTGCTGCGGACGCCTTGCCCAGCGTCACGTTCGCGCTCTTGAGGACCTTGGAGGTCTGGCCGAGCGCGGCCGTGACGGGATGCGGTGCGGGGCCGGACGGCGACTTCACCTTGGGGGGCATGACCGCCTCACCCGCTGACGGTGTCGAGAGGTGCGAACGCGGTCCGTACGTCGTCCAGGAAGTCGTCGAGTTCGAGGGCGAAGGCGATGATCCTGACGCGGGCCAGGCCCATCCGTACGAGCATGGTGGCGAGCCCTTCGGCGAACATCCGGCGGATCGCGTGGCTGCGCCCGAGCAGTCTGCTGATGTCCCGGAAGGCTTCGGGGTCCTCCTGGGCGAGCCGGAAGAGCTGGTCGCGGGCGTCCTTGTCGGCCTTCCCCATCGCGACGAGCGTGCCGTAGATCCCGTCGACCAGGAGGACGACGATGCTGAGGACGGCGGCAGTGTGCCCGGCGAAGGCGAGGACCGCGGCGAGTGCGGATCCGGCCGCGGCGGTCCCGAAGGGAAAGACCGCCATCAGTTTGATCAGGGCGAGGACGGCGGCGATCCGTCCGACCCAGCCCCAGAAGGTCCGCCAGGCCTCGTCGCTCTTCTCCCGCCGCTCGATCTCCAGGGACAGGGTGTGCAGGTAGCGGGTGAGGACGATCTGCTCCCAGCTGCCTTCGGGGAAGTGTTCCTTGTCCTCGGTGAGTTCGCTGAGGAGGTACGGGTTGGCGAGCACCCGCTGCTCCTTCTCGCCACGACCGAGGACGTACAGGCAGATCTCCTGCTCGAAGCCGCCCTGTTGAAGTTCGAGTGGGGGGACGCGGGGCTGGTCGAGCCGGGCGAGGCGGTCCGTTCCGGCCGGTGCGCCGAGGGAGGCGAGGAGCGTCCTGAGGTCGGCGATCATGCCGTTGAGGCCGAAGGCGACGGCCTTGGCGAGGGCGGGCCGGGCCTTCCACGGGGCGTAGGCCTTGCGGAATTCGCCGGGCAGGGAGTCGAGGAAGAGTGCGGCGGCCGGGAATTCCTTGATGACTTCGGTGAGCAGGCAGCTCATCTTCTCCAGTTGGACGCGCTGCGGAGCGGCGTAGAGCTCGACCCACTGGTCCCAGCCGCTGCCCCTCTCCCCACGGTGCTGGTACGGGGTCTTGCTCTGCCAGTCGGCGACCTGCTGTCCGAGCCGCGAGGCCTCGTCGGCGGCAAGCGCGTACTGGCGGCAGAGCACGACGACGCGGTCGCCCTTCTTCTGGTCCTTGAACTCCGGGCGGGTGACGGCGACTCCGGCGTCCAGGAACTCGTCGCGGTATCCGGCGAGCTCCTCCGCGCCTTTCTCCCAGGAGGCGCGTGGCCGGCCGATCGCGATCCCTTCGACGAGGATCAGCCCGTACGCCACCATCACCGCGATCGTGTCGCGCGTGCCGGCGAAGAACTCCCGCATCGCGGACAGGTTCTTGGGCTGCTGGTCCATGCGGGCTTCGACGACTTCCAGGGCGTCCCAGCCGAAGGCGGCGTACGCGGCAAGCAGGTCCTCGAGCGTCTCGGCCCCGAACCGCACGGTGAATTGGACCGGTTCCCCGAGGAGTTCGACCGTGTAGGAGTCGGATTCGTACCGCTGGGCGTTCTTCTTCGCCAGATACGGCTCCAGGACCTGCTCGGCCCACCAGCCGGTGAGTTCGGTGAGCCGGGTGCTGCTCGCGCTCGGGGGATCCGGGGCGCGGTGGTCCGTGGTGTCGGAGGCCCCGGGCTCCTGCGTCTCCCCCGTGTCCAGCTCGACGAGGACTTTCATGGCCTGTTCTCCGCACTCAGGTCGGGCAGCGGGTCGCCGCTGTGGTCGAGGTGGACCAGGGCCGTCGGCACGGTGTACGACCACGGCTCACCGTCCGCCACGCCGCCGAGCCGGTCGTCGGTCTGCTTGCGGACCTCCTCGTGCAGCGGCAGGAAGAGCGGGTCACCGATGACCGGGGAGGGTCCGCCGTACCAGGGTTCGCGGGTGGCGAGGTAGTGCAGTACGGCGTCCTCGTAGGCGGGGGAGACCGCGACCAGGACGCGCGCCATGCCCGCTCGTACGAAGGCGGTGAAGTCGGGGTCGGCGTCGTCGGAGCGGTTCATCAGCTCGACCCAGCGGGGCATCTCGGCCCAGAAGTACGGATAGAAGAGGTACGAGATCCGGTGCCATTCGAAGGCCTGCTCCAGGAACTGGACGAGCCTGCCCTTGGTGCGGGACACGTCGATGTCGATCGACGGGTACTTGGCGTCCTTGATGGTCTCCACGACGAATCCGGCGACCAGATGGGGTTCGGGTTCGGTGACCGGCTTGATCTCGAAGCGGGTGCGGTCCACATCGGTGGTGCGGGGTTCGATGCCCTTGCCCGTGGTCAGCAGGTCGTCCGTGGTGTCCTTGTCGAACTCGCGGCTGATCAGGGTGAGGCAGTGCTTCTTGATCTCCTCGTCCATGACCTCCTTGTTGGCGGCGCTGGAGGCACCCTGGAGGACCTCGGCGACACTGGTGGCCTTCAACTGGTCGACCCGGTCCTCGTAGGCGGCGACCCTGGAGCGGTGCGCGGCCCGTTCCTGCTCGTTGAGGGCGTCGACGCGTTTCTGCTCGGCAGCGTGCACCACGTCGTACACGGAGTGCTGCCACAGCTGGTGGAGTTCGGTGGAGCGCTCGAGCTGCAGCTCGATCCGCAGGTGGTACTTCCACACCTCGAGCCGGAAGCGGAACTGCAGCGAGGTGTCGTCCGAGGCGAGGACGATCTCCTCGGCGGGCGCGCGGTCCCATATCTCGCCCTGCCAGAACTTCTCCCTCTTCGGGACGTGGAGCAGGAGCCGCTGGTCGAGCAAAAGGGAGAGTTCGTTGGGCTTCGCGTCGGAGGCCTCGTCGTGGAAGTCGATCTCGGCGGAGATCACATGGCGGGTGACGCGGTAGCCCTTCGCGCCTTCGAGGGTGCAGTTGTACGCGAAGAACGGGTGCTTGGGATCCCTCGGAATGTCCTTCCTGGTGAACTCGGTGGCCCGCGTCTCGGCATCCCGCAGCACGTACTTGCGGACCGGTTCGGGATACGGCAGATGGTCCAGGTCGTAGCGGGTGCGCAGCTCGGCGTAACGCACCGCGTCGATGTCGGACCAGCCGAAGCCGAGATCCACCGTGTGTGCCGGAGGTTCCTTGCCGGGCGGCAGCGGCAGGACGAGACCGTCCCCGTGGGCGCGCAGCCGGGACCGTACCCAGAACTCCGCGGGCTGCGGCACCAGGAACTCGAACATCAGGCGCTTGCCGTACGTGAAGACCTGCGCCGTGTACTCCTTGTCGACCCAGCGGTACATCCCGGAGACGTGCTTTTGCCCGGTGACGTTGCTGAAGACCTGGAGGTTCTTCTCCTCGGTCTCGGACTGGCGGGCGGAGGCCCGCTGCGCGACGGTCTGCTCCTGGACACGTTCGACGGCCTTGGAGATGGTTTCGCGGGCGAAGGTGAGGGCCGATTTGGTGGTGTCGTCGGCGGAGCGGCTGTAGCTGAAACCGGCGCCGAGGGAGGCGACGACGGTGCCGCCGTTGTAGCTGAGGTTCGCGTTGGCGGTGACACCGAGGGCGGTCTTGACGACCTGTTCGGCCTCCTGTTTGACCTCGTTGCGCAGCGTGGTCTGGGTGTCCTTGGTGGTCTCGGTGGAGCCGGTGGTGGAAAAGGAGTACGTCTCCTCGGTCTTCTCCAGGCGGCGGTGGACGCGGGTCTTGCGTTCGCCCTTGAGGATGTTGTGGATATGGGAGATCTCGCCGGGACGGTAGGCGGTGAGCCATTGCCGTACGACCTTCAGGTCGCCGACACCGATCGGCCGGATGTCGTTGAACGGCCGGGTGTAGCGGAAGAGCCGGGCGAAGAGCAGGTGGACGACGGGCGAGGCGGACAGGTAGGCAGCCAGTTCGTTGGCGTCGTCGAGGAGCGGGAAGCCGGACAGGACGGCGGTGAGGTCCCAGCCACGCAGGGCGGGATGGAGGTCGGCGAGCGCGGTGAGCAGGGCCCGCTCCCCTGCGGTGGGCCCTGATGCGCCGCGGGCGCGGTGGATGAGCTGGTCGATGGCGAGCGCTTCGAGGAGGTGAAGGATACGCAGGCCGGTGATGAGGTGTTCGAGGCTGAGTGCGGGGTTGAGGCGGCGCAGGATGTAGCAGCGGTACAGGGCGTCGAACAGGCCGCGCTTGGTCTGGCGGTAGCGGCCGGTGTGGGCGCCTTCGGGGGTGAAGACGGCGGTCAGGAGACTGCTGCCGAGGAGCGTCTCGAGCTCACGGACGAGCCTGCTGAGCTGGAACTTCGGGCGGGTGCGCTCGCGTTCGAGGAGGGCGGGGGCCGCGCGGAGGACGGCGGCGAGCGGCAGGTCGGGGATCAGCCAGGGCCGGTCGGGGACGATGTACTGCCTGCCGCCGTGGATGACCCGGCCCAGGTCCTCGATGTCCTCGAAGGGGTACGGGACGAGGTACGGACCGTTGGTCGACATGCCGCCGGGGGCGCAGGGCGGGGCGTATTTCGGTACGGACTCGAGGAGTTCGGAGTAGAGGTCACGGAGGCGTTCGAGCTCGCCGCGGGTGTCGTCCGAGCCGGCGGTCTCTGCGGTGTCGGCATCGGCAGCGGCCTCTACGGAGCCGGTTTCGACGAGACCCGTCTCGCCGGTACGGGCTTCGACGGGGCCCGATCCCTCGGTGGGCCCGGACCCTTCGGTGCCGGCTTCGGCAGGGCAGCAGTACACCGACCGGTAGACGAGCCGGCCGACGCACGACACCGCCTTGGCGGTGTGCAGATCGCACAGGACACGGCGGACGGTGTAGCCCCCGTTCTCGCCGAGGGCGGTGGAAACGAAGGTGTCGTCGTGGACGTACCGCCGGTGCAGGACATCTGGCGGGACGGTGGCGGGCGGGCGGACCACCACGAAGTCGAGTACGGGTTCCTGGCCGCTGGTCATGTGTGCCTCACCGCTCGGGGGACAGCGGCAACGGCGCACGGCTGGCGGTGCCGGTGGCCGGGGCGAGGGCTCCGAGCGCCGCGCCCCACGTGTAAGAGCGGGTGATCAGCGCCGTGAGCTGCTCCTCCGAGCCGTCGTCGGTGAAGTCCAGGACGGCGATGAGGGCTTCGGCTCCCCGCAGGGCGGCGCGCTGGCGGTTGCTGATGGCCTCGCGGGTGAGGACGGGGTGGGCGGTGGGGCCGGTGCCGGCGAGCTGTTTGGTGATCTCCTCGACGAGTTTGTCGGCGTTGGAGTCCGGGAGGTAGGGCCAGTCGGCGACGGGCGGGGTGGAGATGCCGAAAACGGCGCAGATGCCGGGGTTGCGGAGGATCGGGTAGGCGCGGTCGCGGGCGATGGAGGCGAGGGCTTCGCCGGCCGCCCAGTCCAGGGAGTCCCCAGAAAGGCCGGTGAGGTAGTCGCGCAACGGGCGGTGAGAGGTGCGGACACGCTCACGGAGCATGGCCTCGCCGCTGTCGAAGACGCGCTCGGCGTAGGCACTCACGGCGGCGATCAGGTCGGTGGACAGACGCTGGAAGTCGCCCTGTACGGGTGCGGCGTCAGCCTCCTCGGCGGCCGAACGGCCGAAGACGGCCCGGTAGATGGCGTCACGCTGGGCCTGGGAGGGGATCCGCTCGTCGCTGCCGGCTCGGGCGTGCAGCTCGGCGAGGCGGGGCGCGAGGCGCTGTTCGCCGAGGTCGGTGTAGAGCTGGGGGCGGGCGAAGAAGTCGGCGGCCACTTGGTGGGCGCAGCAGACCAGTGAGTCGAGTTGCAGGTAGAAGTAGACGGCGGCGACCTGGCGGGCGTCCCCGACCACCTTGTCGAAGGAGGCGGCGTCGGCCAGGCGGCGATGGGGGGCCACGGAGGCCCGCGGGGCGGGATCGGCCGGGGAAGAGGCCATGCGGGCTGCGTTCATGGAAGGCTCCTTGCCGGTGGACAGGGACCGGTCGGTCCGGTGGCCGGAGCCTAGGGAGAGCGGAGGCGGGGCGCCTCGGGGTGCGGCACGGGGATTTCCCTGGGGTGACCCGGATCCCGCGCGGCAGGGCGGCGTGGCAGGAGTAGCTGCTGAACGTGACACGACGGGTCGGCGCGTAAAGGCAGGGGCCCAAGGGCGCAAAAGCTGAAACTTACTCTGGAGTCAGAGGTGTTGACGCCTCCTGGTGCAGCCGCGACTGTTGTGAACATGTCGAAGTTGCGTGCGCGTCTGCTCGGCGTCCTCGTACTCCTCACCGGTTTCCTCTCGGCGGCGGGCACACAGCCCGCCGCCGCGGACGGACTCCTCGACTCCCTGTGGTTCGACGCACAGGCGGCGGCCACCCTCACGGTCGACGGCGGCCGCTTCACCGACGGCCTCGGCCGCGAGGTCGTCCTGCGCGGCTACAACGTCTCAGGCGAAACGAAGCTGGCGGAGAACAAGGGACTGCCCTTCGCCTCGGTCGCCGACGCCAAGAAGTCCGCGTCGGCCCTGCGCGCCCTCGGCGGGGGCAACTCCGTACGCTTCCTGCTTTCGTGGGCCTACGCCGAACCCGTACGCGGACAGGTCGACACCACCTACCTCGCCGCGGCCACCGACCAGATGCGCGCCTTCCTCGACGTAGGAATCCGCGTGTACCCCGACTTCCACCAGGACCTCTACTCCCGCTACCTCTTCAACACGGGCAGCTGGTACACCGGCGACGGCGCCCCCAAATGGGCCGTGGACGCCGGTAATTACCCCAGCGAGTCCTGCGGGATCTGCATCTTCTGGGGCCAGAACATCACCCAGAACGGGGCCGTGACAAAGGCGTCGTACGACTTCTGGCACAACGCGTACGGCCTCCAGGACGCCTTCCTCACCACCGCCCAGGCCACCATGACCTACGTCAGACAGCACCTCACCACCGCCCAGTTCGCGGGTCTTGTCGGCTTCGACCCGTTCAACGAGCCGCACGCGGGCACCTACTCCTCCGGGCAGACCAGCCGCACGTGGGAACGGGACGTGCTCTGGCCGTTCTATGTGAAGTTCCGGGCCCGGATGGACGCGGCCGGCTGGCAGGACAAGCCCGCCTTCGTCGAACCGAACCTCTTCTGGAACGCCAACATCGACACCCAGAAGCAGGAGGGCGGCCTGCTGGACGCGGGCACACTGGGCCCGCGCTATGTGTTCAACACGCACTTCTACGACCAGAAGGCCATCTCAGGCATCCTGATGTGGGGCAACGCGCAGGACGGCCAGTACGCCACCGACTTCGGGACGGTGCGCGACCGCGCCTCGGCCGCCGGTACGACAGCGATCGTGAGCGAGTTCGGCCATCCGCTGGCGGGAACGGTCGCGGGCAAGGCCCCGACCGTCCTGAAGGCGATGTACCAGGCTCTCGACTCCCGGGTACCGGGCGCGAGTTGGTGGTCCAAGTCGGCGTCCTCCGGCCCGGTGCTCTCCGGCACCCAGTGGCAGTGGGACATCTACAACGGCCGTCACCACGAGCTGATGAACAACAACCCCGACAAGGTCCTGACCTCCGGAGACGCCTGGAACGACGAAGACCTGTCCGCCGTACGCCTCGACGACTCCGGTACGGCCGTACTGCGCCAGGACGCCCGCCTCCTGGACCGCGTCTACCCGAGCGCGACCTCGGGCAGCACCGTCGCCTTCACCTACGAGGACCGCTCCCGTGACGGCTCCACCACTCTGACCTGGAACCCGGTTCCGTCGTCCCTGCCGCGCGTCTCCCAGCTCGTCGGATCGGGCCAGTACAGCCTGCTGCTCTGGCGCTCCGACGGCACCAGCGCGCCCACCGAACTCCATCTGCCGGCGTCCTTCCCGACCTCGGCCACGACCGTGGTGTCCGACCTCGGGACCACGTTCTCCCCGCCCGCCTACACCACGACCACACCGATCGCCGTGGCCCCCGAGCCGGGCGGCACCGGCAGCCGCCGCCTCCTGCTCACCGCACCGGACTCGGGAACCCTGCACTACGCGCTGGTCACGAACGGGGCGAGCGCTCCGTCCGCCGAACTGCTGAGCGCGGCCCGGTCCGAACTGACCTCGTGGGCCGCGACGGCGGCCGACTAGGCCGCCCTGTCGTCACCGCTGACGGTCGCTCTCCGTCCGGTCCGGAGCTCGACCGTCCTGTTCGGTGTCGAGGAATCCCGTGACAGCCCTGCGGTAGAGCTCGGGCTGCTCGGCGTCGATGATGTGACCGGCGTCGGCGATGGTGCGGAGCGTGGAGTTCGGCAGTACCTCGTCGTACTCCCGGGCGATGCCGGGGTTCTTGTAGTCGCAGGCCCCGCGCAGGACCAGGACCGGGACCCGCGTGCGGCGCAGGGCGGGGCGCGGGTCGGGGACCGTGAGCTGGTCCTCAGTGGTGAACTGGTTGGAGTAGAAGCCGGGCAGCGAGGCTGGGAGGTTCTTCAGCGGGCGCTCGGGATGACAGGTCGCGGCCGGGGCGGCGATGGCCAGGAGCTTGGCGAAGACCGGGTCGAACTCGGAGTCGGGCACCAGCGCGTGGGCGGCCTTCGGATTCGCGTCCATCAGCAGCGACCAGGCCGCCAGCCGCGGGCTCGCCTCGAGCGCGTCGATCCGGCGCTCCTGCGCCGGCGTGAGCCGGTCCCAGATGTCGCCCTCGTCGCGGCCCTGCCAGGCGGGGGCCCACAGCACACCGGGCGAGGTGAGCACCATCCGGGCCACCCGGCCGGGGTGGGCGGCCAGATACTCGGCCGCCAGCGTCGCGCCCCAGGACGCGCCGAGGAGTACAACACGGTCGGCGCCGATCCGTCGGCGTACGGCTTCCAGGTCGGCGACCTGCCGGGCCACCGTGTACCCGGTGGGATCGGCCAGCCGGTTCGAGCGGCCGGAACCGAGCTGGTCGTAGGAGTACACGTCGTAGCCGCGCGCGGCGAGGGCGCGCTCGACCGGATCGGGCCCGTCACCGGGCGTGCCGGGGCCGCCGTGCAGCACGATCACCGGCGTGGCACGCGGTGTGCCGTGTGCGCGCTGGAGGCTGTAGGCCAGGCGCGAGCCCGTCGGGAGGTTCCAGTACCCGGTCGGTCGGGAGTGCGGCTGCGGGACGGTTTCGTCAACGGGCTGAAAGACCGTCAAGAAGGCTGCCGACGAGGCGAGAAGTGTCACGACGGCGGTCACCAGCACGGTGACACTCCGGCGGCGCACCCCCGCGTACACCGGCAGCGCGCAGCCCACGATCAGTGCCGCCAGCGCGGCCGCGACGAGCAGCGGGATGCGGTCGGTGACCGTGGCGGTGGCGAGGAAGGCCGCGATGGCCGAAACCGGTCCCAGTGCGATGCCGAGCGGGGTCAGGAGGATCGCGCGCAGCAGGTGCCGCCCGGGAGCCACCTGTTCGGTCGTGGAGGGGAGCTGAGTTGTCGCCATACGGCGATGCTCGGCTCCGAGCGGTGGTCGCGGCGTCCGCCGGGGCGGGTGGACCGATCCCCGTCCGGGTGGACTCGATGTCCACCGTCAGGGGGACGGCCACGGACGGCCGTGCCCCGTAGCGTGACACCCGTGGGGGACGGACCTGTGGTGGAGATACGTACGAGATGGCGGCCCGACCGCGGTGTCGAGCGCGGCCCGTTGTGGGTGCTGCTCGACGTGGTGGTCGCGTACCTCTCGGCGGCCATCGCCGTCGGGCCGTCCGATCACACCGCCTCGGTGTGGAGCGGCTCCGTCGTCGAACGCGGTTCGGCGGTGGTGTGGTTCATGGCCATTGCCGGGCGCCGGTACGCCCCCGGCTGCGCCCTGTGGGCCGGCGCCGCGGCCACCGTCGCGGCGAGCGCCTCGGGCGCCCCGATCACCAACGTCTCACTGGCCACCGCCCTCGCGCTTACTTCGGTCGTGCAGAGCCGCCCACCCCGACGCGCCCTGGAAATAGCCGCGTTGCCGCTGGTGGCGGTGGCGGCGGTGCTGGTCGGCGAGTCGGACGCCTTCGTCCCGGCGGTCGCCCTGCACACCATGGCGTGGCTCGTCGGCCGCGCCGGACGCTCGCGCCGGGAGACGGAGGAGGCGCTGCGCGCCCGCGACAGCGAGCGGGCCGTGGCCGCCGAACGGACGTGGATGGCAAGGGAGTTGCACGACGCGGTCGGTCACGCGGTGACCGTGATGGTGACCCACGCCGGAGCGGCCCGTCTCACCCTCGGCGACGACCGGTCGCCGGTACGGGAGGCGCTGTCCCGGATCGAGGAGGTCGGCCGGGGTGCCATGACCGACCTCGACAGGGTGCTGGGGCTGCTCACCGACACCTACAACTGCGAGGCAGCCCTGCGCGCTCTGGTCGCCCAGTTGCCCCCGGGGGTGACGGCCGAGCTGCGGCTGCCGGCCCCGGCCGTGCTGGGGGACCTGGCTCCGGCCGTCGCGGAGGCGGTGCGGCGGGTGGTCCAGGAGTCGTTGACCAATGTCGTACGGCATGCGCGGCCGGCTCACGCGGTGGTGCGGGTCGAAGTCGTCGCTGGTGACGTACGGGTGACCGTGACCGACGACGGTACGGGCACCGAGCCCGCGCCGTTTTCCGGCGGGCGTGGCCTGACCGGCATGCGGGAGCGCGTCGGCCGCCTCGGCGGGACCCTCGAGGCCGGTCCCGCCGAGGACGGCGGCTGGTGTGTGAGAGCCCTCATTCCCCTGAAGGAGCTGGTGTGATCCGCGTTCTGCTGGCCGACGACGAAGACCTCATGCGGGCCGGGCTGCGGATGATGCTGGGTACCCAGCCCGACACCACGGTGGTCGGCGAGGCGACCGACGGGCGGGAGGCGGTGCGGCTGGCGGGCGCCACCGCACCCGACGTCGTCCTCATGGACATCCGTATGCCGCTCCTGGACGGAGTCTCCGCCACCCGGGCCATCGTCGACGCGTCGGTGAACGGCATGCCCAAGGTGCTGGTCCTGACGACGTTCGAGCTGGACGAGTACGTCTTCGCGGCCGTCCGCGCGGGCGCCGGCGGCTTTCTGCTCAAGCGCAGCGCGCCCGAGACCCTGATCGAGGGCATCCGCACCCTCGCCGCGGGCGAGGCCCTGCTCGGCCCCTCGGTCACCCGCCGCCTGCTCGCCGAGTTCGCCCGCACCACGCCCGCCGCACCCCCACCCGAGGTCACTCGCCGTCTGTCCCGTCTGACCGACCGCGAACGCGAGGTGCTGCTCCTGCTGGGCCGCGGACTGTCGAACGCGGAGATCGCCGCCCGACTCCACGTCGGCGAAGCCACCGTGAAGACCCACGTGGGCCGTGTCCTCGACAAGCTGAGCCTGCGCGACCGTGTGCACGCGGTCGTGTTCGCCTTCGACCACGGTCTGGTGCGGCCAGGAGGGTAGTCGTCGGGAATCGCCACCGCCACTGGCCAGCCCTGGCCGAAAGTCGCTCTGGCTGCCCGGCATCCGGAGTGATCGAATCGGTGCTCGATCCAATCTCGGTGGTGGGGAGTCGGCACGTGCGTTCCATGTCGTACCTGGATCTACATCGGCAGTTCTCGGCGGCCATCGACGCGGAGATGCGGGCCACGCTCGAGGGACTCACCCCGGAGGCCGACGCGGTGCGGGACGCGGTCGCGGAACTTGTGCGGAATCGGGAGTTCAAGTACCCCCTGTCCGTGCTGCCGATGATTGTGCACGCCGTCGAGACCGGCGCGCCCGAACCCGCTGTTCCGCTGGCTGTCGTGCATGAGCTGTGGTGGACTTCCGCGTGCTATCTCGACGACCTGGCCGACGGACAGGGCGCCTTCCTCGCCGGTGAACTCAGCGAGAGCGAGGCACTGCTCGCGACGTTCGTCAGTGGAATTCCCCTCCCACATCTCGTCGTTCAGTCGCCGCGCATTCCGGCATCGGCGTGCCGCGCCCTGTCGGACGAGATCACGCGGTGCTGGATCGTCGCGACCCAGGGGCAGCTGAGAGACCTTCGCGGAGATACGCGCGCCGCCACGCGAGACTCGGTGACCACGGCGTACAGAGGAAAGTCCGGAGCCCCCTTCAGCATGGTCACGGCGATGGCAGCACAACTGGCGGGCGTCGAGAAGGAGAGGGTGGAGCTCTGGCGCGAGTTCGGCAATGTCTTCGGCATCCTGTGGCAGATATTCAACGACCAGGAAGACATCCTGTCCGGCCGTGACGAAGACCTCCTGAACGGCACGGCGACGTATCTCCTGGCCTGCGCCCTTGAGGAGCCGGAGCCCCATTCCACGGAACGTGTCCTGGGGCTGAGCGCCGCCGCGAGGAGCTCCTCGCACGCCCGGGCGGAACTCACCGACATACTTCTCTCGCCCGTGGTTCTTCGTCGGTACGAGGACGACATCAACGAGTTCCGGGCCGCATGCCACCGCATTCTGGATGAACTGGGCGGCGACGAAACCTACGTGTCCGTCCTGCGACACCTGGTGGACGAGTCGTCCAGGATGCTGCTGCGCGCCGAACTCGCCCCAAGGGTCAACGTCGGCTGACCGCAAAGAGCGTCACCAGGGTGAGGGCCAGGACGAGCAGGAACCCGGTGCACAGATGTCGCCGCAGCGCCCGGTACGTCGCCTCGTATTCGGCCCGCAGTTCCCGGCTGCGCCGTGCCGTCCGCTCCCAGGAACGGCGGGTGAGTGCCAGGTAGTCCTCCGTATAGAGTTCCTCCACCTCGACCCGCTGGGTCTCCGTCAGCCAGGCCAGGGAGTGGGCGAAACGAGCGGCCTCGGCCCGCCCCTCGGCGCGCGCGGCCTCGATGAGCAGATGGCCTTCCAGTTCGTTGATGAGTGACCGCGGGTCCAGTGGGCGGTCGTCCATGGCCGTCATCGCAGTTCCTTCCTGGACATCTCCAACTGCGCTTCCGCGGCGACGATTTCGGGGTGGTGCAGGTCGAAGGCGGGCGATTCGCTGCGGATGCGCGGCAGGGCGAGGAAGTTGTGGCGCGGCGGCGGGCACGACGTCGCCCATTCCAGCGAGCGGCCGTAACCCCAGGGGTCGTCGACCTCGATCTTCTTCCCGTATGTGGCGGTCTTCCAGATGTTGTAGAAGAACGGCAGAAGCGAACCGCCGAGGAGGAAGGAGAAGACGGTCGACACGGTATTGAGGGTGGTGAGGCCTTCCACCGCCAGATAGTCGGGGATGCGACGCTGCATGCCGTTCGCGCCCAGCCAGTGCTGGACGAGGAAGGTGCCGTGGAAGCCGATGAACAGCGTCCAGAAGGTGATCTTTCCGAGGCGCTCGTCGAGCATTTTGCCGGTGAACTTCGGCCACCAGAAGTGGAATCCGGAGAACATCGCGAACACGACCGTCCCGAAGATCACGTAATGGAAGTGCGCCACCACGAAGTAGGTGTCCGAGACGGGGAAGTCCATCGGCGGCGAGGCGAGTATCACGCCGGTCAGACCGCCGAAGACGAAGGTGACCAGGAATCCGGTGGCCCACAGCATCGGAGTCTCGAAGCTCAGTGAGCCCTTCCACATCGTGCCGATCCAGTTGAAGAACTTCACCCCTGTCGGCACCGCGATCAGGAACGTCATGAAGGAGAAGAACGGGAGCAGTACACCGCCCGTGACATACATGTGGTGCGCCCACACGGTCACGGACAGCCCCGCGATCGCGATCGTCGCGCCGATCAGGCCCATGTAACCGAACATGGGCTTGCGCGAGAAGACCGGGATCACCTCACTGATGATTCCGAAGAACGGCAGCGCGATGATGTACACCTCCGGATGGCCGAAGAACCAGAAGAGGTGTTGCCAGAGCAATGCTCCGCCATTTGCGGCGTCGAAGACATGGGCACCGAATTTACGGTCCGCCTCCAGCGCGAACAGCGCGGCGGCCAGCACCGGGAACGCCAGCAGCGCCAGCACCGCGGTCAGCAGCACGTTCCACACGAAGATCGGCATGCGGAACATCGTCATCCCGGGGGCGCGCATACAGATGATGGTGGTGATGAAGTTGACCGCGCCGAGGATCGTGCCGAAGCCGGAGAGGGCCAGCCCCATGATCCACATATCGGCGCCGACACCTGGTGAGTGAACCGCGTCCGACAGCGGGCTGTAGGCGAACCAGCCGAAATCGGCTGCGCCTTGCGGGGTCAGGAACCCGCCGACGGCAATCAGTGAGCCGAAGAGATAGAGCCAGTAGGCGAACATGTTCAGCCGGGGGAACGCCACGTCGGGCGCGCCGATCTGCAACGGCATGATCCAGTTGGCGAAACCGGCGAACAGCGGTGTCGCGAACATCAGCAGCATGATCGTGCCGTGCATCGTGAACGCCTGGTTGAACTGCTCGTTCGACATGATCTGCAGACCCGGCCGGGCCAGTTCGGCACGCATGAACAGCGCCATGACCCCACCGACGCAGAAGAACGCGAACGACGTGACCAGATACAGCGTGCCGATCGTCTTGTGGTCGGTGGTGGTCAGCCACTTCACCGTGGCGAATCCAGGACGCCGCGCACGCACTTCAAGGGGTACGGGCGGCATCGTCACAGAGGTGCTTTCCATGACCCGCCTGTGTCCGGCGCCGGGCCCGCCGTCACACTGGAGCGAAGCGACGAGCGTCACATCGACAGGTGTATCGGCAGGTGTGACGATCGCGGATCTGCCGGACACCTACGGATCATGAGCGACGACGAGACCTTCGCCGCTGCCTATCGCACGCACTACTGGGCGGTCAGCCGCTACGTTGCGCGGCGACTGGACGGCCGGAGCAGCGACGTGGAGGAGGTGGTGGCTGACGTCTTCACCGTCGCCTGGCGGCGCCGGTCCGACCTCCCGCCGTCCCCGCTCCCTTGGCTGTACGGGGTGGCACGGCTCTGTCTGGCCAACGCCGTACGCGGCTACGGGCGCCGCCGCAGGCTCGTCGACCGGCTCGGCAACGACGAGAGTGCGCACGGCAGACAGGTCGTCGACAGCCCCGACTCCGCGTCGCCGGGCGACTGGGTGCATGAGGCTCTGGCCCGGCTCTCCCCGGCCGACCAGGAGGTACTGCGCCTCACGGCCTGGGAGGAACTCGGCGTCGACGAGGTCGCCGTCGCCCTCGGCTGCGGCAGCCGCGCCGCGGCGATGCGCCTGCACCGAGCGCGCCGCAGGCTCAAGGCCGAGATCGACCGTATGCAGATCACCGTGGGCAGCGGGACGCACCACCCGAAGGAGCACGGCCATGGCTGACGAACTCGAACTCCTGCGCCGCGCCAACCCGGTGCCGTCCGACGACCACCGCTTCCAGGACCGTCCGCTGGACCAGCACGCGGAGCGCCGCCTCAACCAACTGCTGCACCGTGGGCGTTCCCGCCATCTGCGCCGCTGGACCTGGACCCTCGGGACCGCGGCGGCCGTCGGCGTGATCGTCCTCACCCTCATGCTGTCGGGATCGACCACCACCCCCGCCGTGGCCGCACCCCGCCCGCTGCTCATCGAGGCCGGCTCCACCCCCGTACCCCTGGACCGTCTCGCCGACCGGGCGGCGGCATCCGACAACGTGCCGCGGTTGCGCCAGGGCACCCATGTCCAGACCTGGAGCCTGAGCCTGACCTCGGGGCCAGGAGCCCGGCCGCCGATCACCCTCCCCGAGGAACGCGTGGTCCGCTGGGAGGCCGACGGCAGCCACACGGAACTCGTCGTGGCGACCGACCCGCGCCGTCCGGGCAGGCCGGTCATCACCGACGCCGACCCCGTCCCGCGCACGGTCGAGGACGGCCATGTCCTCAGCAGGCTGACATATCCGCCGAGTTGGAGCGACGCCCCACCGCAGGCACAACCGCCGCACGACGCCAAGCGGCTGCGCGCCTACCTCGAGGAGATCGACCCCGTCGAAACGCTGAACACCTCCCGACTCCTGGACGCCGCAGCTCAGTTGCTGGACAACTGGACCCTCGGTCCCCGCGAGAACGCCGCGCTGGCCCGCATCCTCGCCGACGCGCAGGGACTGCGCCCGGCCGGAGCCGTCACCGACCGGCTGGGCCGCCAGGGGCAGGCGTACGTGTACGACGACAAGGCCCACTTCCAGCGCCGGATGCTGATCCTGGATCCGGCGACCGGCGCCGTACTCGGCCTCGAGGACACCGTCACGAAAGACGATCCCGAGTACGGCCTCAAGGCCGGCGACGTGATGTCGTACCGCGCGTGGATGCGCTGATCAGGCCCCGGCCTGGCGCTCGGCCCCGGTCACCGTCTGCTCCAGCAGGACCGCGATCGTCATCGGGCCGACACCACCCGGCACCGGCGTGATCAGTCCGGCCCGCTCGCGGGCGGTGTCGAAGTCGACGTCACCGACGTTCCCCGCGTTGTAGCCCGCGTCGATCACGACGGCTCCCGGCTTGATGTCCGCACCGCGGATCAGCCGGGGCCGTCCCACCGCGGCCACCACGATGTCCGCCTCGCGGACGACCGAGGACAGATCGGTCGTCCGCGAGTGGCAGTACGTCACCGTCGCGTCGCGGCCGAGCAGCAGCATGCCGACCGGCTTGCCGAGAATCGCGCTGCGCCCCACCACGACGGCGCGCTTGCCCGCCGGGTCCACGTCGTACTCGTCGAGCAGCCGCATGATGCCGCCGGGAGTGCAGGACACGAAGCCCGGCAGCCCGAAGCTCATCGCCGAGTACGAGCTCAGCGTCACCCCGTCCACGTCCTTCTCCGGCGCGATGGCCTCGAACGCCGCCCGCTCGTCGATGTGCGGCCCGACCGGGTGCTGCAGCAGGATGCCGTGCACGGTGGGGTCGCCGGACAGCGCCGTCAGCGTCTCGACCAGCGCGGCCGTCGTGGTGTCGGCGGGCAGGGCCACGTGCCGCGACTCGATACCGGCCTTGCGGCTGCGGTTCTGCTTCATCCGGACGTAGGTGACCGAGGCGGGATCCTCGCCGACCAGCACCGTCGCGAGACACGGCGCCACCCCTGTGCGCCCGGTGAGATCCGCCGCACGCTTGGCGGTCTCCTCGACGATGCGGCGCGCGAGACCCGCGCCGTCCATGAGCTGGGCCTGGGACATGGGCTACTCCTGAGCGTCGTTGACACAATCGCCCAGGCGCGCGGCAAAGACCCTTTCGTCGGACCGCTCCCCGGTGGTACTCCACCTCAGCGCCAGTCACGGCCCGCGACCAGAGTATCTCGTACGATCAACGGCTCAGGCGTCGGAAGCGCCGCGTTCGAACGGCACGTGGTGTCGGAGGATGACGGTGAGAACGCGCTGCTCTGAGTGCCGACCGCACAAGAGAGAGGGAGACGAGCCTGCCCGCCGCGGAAACCGGTCGTGGCCGCCGGGCCCGGCGCGACCGCCCCATCGCGGCCTTCGCCGAGAAGGTCCAGGTCAGACGAGACGTGATCTGGACCTTCGGCCAGTTCCTCTCTACTCGTCCCATGCCTGGAGCAACGTATGGTCGACGATCTTGCCGTCGCGCAGCGAGACCATCGAGCTGGCCAGCACCCGCACGCCGTCGGGATACTCGCAGGACTCGGTGAAAGCGACGTGGTTGCCCTCGATGACACACTGTTCCAGTTTGTGTGTCATGTCCCGGCTGTAGACCTCGTTGAGCATGTCGGCGATCTCGCCGCGACCGTGTTTGACCATCGGATGGCTCGGCTGGGTGTTGCGGTCGACGATGCGCATCTCCGCGTCGTCCGCGTAGAGCGACAGCAGAGCTGCCGCACTGTGTCCTTCAATGCCCCGGCGAAGCGCTTCGGTGTCGAAGGCGGGGCCTAGCGCGGTGCCCATGATGACCTCCTCGGAAGGCCGCGGCCCGCTAAGGAGCGGGCCGCGAAGGGCCTCTCCTTCGAGACTCCTCCCGCGCAGGGCCCGCGGCAAGCGCAGCCGGCACGACGCGCCTCTCGGGTGAGGAGCGTGGCCGGGGCCGGTGCTGACAGCACGGTCGCGCTTCGTGTGGTGGACGGGCCTCCACCACACGAAGTCACCGGTCGTCAGCCGGCGGTGGCGAGGAACTGCGTGGCGGCCAGTTCCGCGTAGAGCGGGTCCCCGGCCACGAGTTCCCGGTGGGTGCCCACGGCGCGTACCCGGCCCGCGTCCATGACGACGATGCGGTCGGCCATGGTGACGGTGGACAGCCGGTGCGCGACGACGAGGACCGTGGTCGTACGGGCCACATCGGCGACCGTGTCGCGCAGCGCGGCCTCGTTGACCGCGTCGAGCTGCGACGTCGCCTCGTCCAGGAGCAGCAGCCGCGGACGGCGCAGCAGGGCGCGGGCGATCGCGACGCGCTGGCGCTCACCGCCGGACAGCTTGGTGCCGCGATGTCCGACCAGCGTGTCGAGACCGCGCGGCAGCCGCGCGACCAGTCCGTCGAGCCGCGTCGTCTTCAGCACGTGGGTGATGTCGGTGTCGTCGGCCTCCGGGTTGCCGAGCAGCAGATTGTCGCGCAGGGAACCCGACAGGACCGGGGCGTCCTGCTCCACATAGCCGATGGACGACCGGAGCCGGGGCAGATCCCAGTCCTCCAGCGGACGCCCGTCGAGTGTGATGACGCCCGCTTCGGGCTCGTAGAACCGCTCGATCAGCGAGAAGACGGTGGTCTTGCCCGCCCCGGAGGGACCGACGAACGCGGTCATGCCGCGGGCCGGGACGGCGAAGGTCACACCGTGATGGACGTACGCCAGATCGTCGGCGTACCGGAAGCGGACGTCGTCGAAGGTGAGCGCCGCCGGTTCGGCGCCCGGCGTGGGCAACGGCGCGGGCAGGGCGGCCGGTTCCGCGGGCAGCCGCAGCGCCTCCTGGATGCGGGCGAGCGCCGCGGCGCCGGTCTGGTACTGCGTGATCGCGCCGACGACCTGCTGGATGGGCGACATCAGATAGAAGACGTAGAGAAGGAAGGCGACCAGCGTGCCCACGTCGATGGCGCCGGTAGCGACCCGCGCGCCGCCCACCGCGAGGACCGTGATGAAGGCGATCTGCATCGCCAGACCGGCCGTATTGCCCGCGGCCGCCGACCACTTGGCGGCCCGCACGCTCTGCCGCCAGGACTCCTCGGCCGCGGCGTGGATGGTCTGCTCCTCGCGGTGCTCGGCACCGGACGCCTTGATCGTGCGCAGGGCGCCGAGGATCCGCTCCAGCGAGGCGCCCATCACGCCGACGGCGTCCTGCGCCCGCTTGCTGGCCCGGTTGATACGCGGGACGATCACGCCGAGCACCGTACCCGCGCACAGGATCACTCCCAGGGTGACGCCGAGCAGCACCACGTCGACCAGGCCCATCATCACCACCGTCGCGGCGAGCGTGAGGCCGCCGGTGCCGAGGCCCACCAGCGAGTCGGTCGTGACCTCGCGCAGCAGTGTCGTGTCGGAGGTGATGCGGGCCATCAGGTCGCCCGGCTCGCTGCGGTCCACCGCCGGTATGCGCAGCCGCAGCAGATACGACGACAGGGCACGCCGCGCACCGAGCACCACCGACTCGGCGGTGCGCCGCAGCACGTACGAACCGAGCGCCCCCACCGCCGCGTTGGTGACGACCAGCGCCGCCATGCCGAGCAGCGCCCGCCCGATGGGCCGGTCGTGCGACAGGTCGTCGATGAGCCCCCGCGCCACGAGCGGCAGCACCAGGCCGGTGGCGCCGGTCGTCAGGGCCAGCAAGGCGCCCACCAGCAGCGCCCATCGATGCGGTCGTACATAGCCGAGAAGCAGCCGCCAGGCGGGCGGTCCGGCTTGCTTACCTGCGATGCTCACGGCGCTCCTAGAGGGAATGGACGCGGAACGCTCAGGCTACGTCGGCGCGGACGCGGGCCGAAAACTCGCCGACGGGTGGGACTCGAGACGGTCGTCATTCCCCACGACGCGGCCCACGTGCGGGCCGGGCGGCACACCTGGACCGAGGTGGCTGGACGGCACCTGGCCTGCTACCGGTCGGTCACGCCGTAGGGTCGTTCGACGGAACGTCGATCTACGGAAGGGTTCACCACCATGGCGCAGGAAGTACGTGGCGTGATCGCCCCGGGCAAGAACCAGCCCGTGCGCGTCGAGACCATTGTCGTGCCGGATCCGGGGCCGGGAGAGGCCGTGGTGAAGATTCAGGCATGCGGGGTCTGCCACACCGACCTGCACTACAAGCAGGGCGGCATCAACGACGAATTCCCGTTCCTGCTCGGCCACGAGGCCTCCGGGATCGTGGAGTCGGTCGGTGACGGGGTCACCGACGTCGCGCCCGGCGACTTCGTGATCCTCAACTGGCGTGCGGTGTGCGGGCAGTGCCGGGCCTGTCTGCGCGGGCGGCCCTGGTACTGCTTCAACACGCACAACGCGAAGCAGAAGATGACCCTCAAGGACGGCACCGAGCTGTCCCCGGCGCTGGGCATCGGCGCCTTCGCCGAAAAGACCCTCGTCGCCGCCGGGCAGTGCACCAAGGTCGACCCGGCGGTCGCACCGGCGGTGGCAGGGCTGCTCGGCTGCGGTGTGATGGCGGGCATCGGCGCCGCCATCAACACCGGGAACGTGGGCCGGGGCGACTCCGTCGCCGTCATCGGATGCGGCGGCGTGGGCAACGCGGCGATCGCCGGGGCCCGGCTCGCGGGCGCGGCGAAGATCATCGCCGTCGACATCGACGACCGGAAGCTGACCACCGCGTCGAAGATCGGCGCGACACACACCGTCAACTCCGCCTCGACCGACCCCGTCGAGGCGATTCAGCAGCTCACCGGCGGCTTCGGCGCCGACGTCGTCATCGAGGCGGTCGGCCGCCCGGAAACGTACAAGCAGGCCTTCTACGCCCGCGACCTGGCGGGCACGGTCGTCCTCGTCGGCGTACCGACCCCGGAGATGAAGCTCGAACTGCCACTGCTCGACGTGTTCGGGCGCGGTGGAGCCCTCAAGTCGTCCTGGTACGGCGACTGCCTGCCGTCCCGCGACTTCCCGATGCTGATCGACCTGCACCTCCAGGGACGACTTGACCTGGATGCGTTCGTGACCGAGACGATCGCCCTGGACGAGATCGAGCCCGCCTTCGAGCGGATGCACCACGGCGACGTGCTGCGCTCGGTGGTGGTGCTGTGATGAGCGCGCGCGTCGAGCACATCGTCACCTCGGGCACCTTCTCCCTCGACGGCGGCACCTGGGAAGTCGAGAACAACGTGTGGATCGTCGGCGACGACCACGAGGCGATCGTCATCGACGCCGCCCACGACGCCGACGCCATCGCCGAGGCGGTGGGCGACCGGCGGCTGCGGGCCATCGTGTGCACCCACGCCCACAACGACCACATCGACGCCGCGCCCGCCCTCGCGGAGCGCACCGGCGCCACGATCTGGCTGCACCCCGACGATCTGCCGCTGTGGAAGCAGACCCACCCGGACCGCCTGCCCGACGCCTGGCTCCAGGACGGCCAGGTCATCGAGGCCGCCGGCGCCGACCTCACCGTCCTGCACACCCCGGGCCACGCCCCGGGCGCGGTCTGCCTCTACGACCCGGGCCTGGGCACCGTCTTCACCGGCGACACGCTCTTCCAGGGCGGCCCGGGAGCCACCGGCCGCTCCTTCTCCCACTTCCCGACGATCGTCGAGTCGATCCGCGAACGGCTGCTCGGCCTTCCCGCCGACACGGTCGTCCGTACGGGACACGGGGAGTCGACCACGATCGGCGCGGAGGCCCCGCACCTGGAGGAGTGGATCGCGCGCGGCCACTGACGTGACACGACGGCCGGAAGAAACCTGACAGGAGATGTCCGGCTTCCGCGGCACCCTCGTAGGGACACAGGCGCGAAGGCAGCCCGTGAGCACTACGAGCACGGAGGTCGGACATGTCGGGACCGCTGCAAGGGTCGCTGGAAGGCAAGGTCGCGCTGGTCGCCGGAGCGACGCGGGGTGCGGGGCGCGGGATCGCCGTGGAACTCGGCGCGGCCGGGGCCACCGTCTATGTGACCGGGCGCAGTACGCGCGAAAGACGTTCGGAGTACGACCGCCCCGAGACCCTCGAGGACACCGCGGACCTGGTCACCGCGGCGGGCGGCGTCGGCCTCGCGGTGCCCACCGACCACCTGGTCCCCGCCGAGGTCGAGGCCCTGATCGCACGCGTCGCCGACGAACAAGGGCGCCTCGACATCCTGGTGAACGACATCTGGGGCGGCGAAAAACTCTTCGCGTGGGACACCCCGGTCTGGGAACACGACCTCGACAACGGTCTGCGGCTGCTGCGCCTCGCCGTCGAGACGCACGCGATCACCAACCACCACGCGCTGCCCCTGCTGCTGCGCCACCCCGGCGGCCTCGTCGTCGAGATGACCGACGGCACCGCGGAATACAACCGGGACACCTACCGGGTCTCCTTCTTCTACGACCTCGCCAAGTCGTCCGTCCTGCGCATGGCGTTCGCGCTGGGACACGAACTCGGCCCGCGCGGCGCCACCGCCGTCGCGCTCACCCCCGGCTGGCTGCGCTCGGAGATGATGCTCGACAACTTCGGCGTGAGGGAGGAGAACTGGCGCGACGCTCTGGAGCGCGTCCCGCACTTCGCCATCTCCGAGACGCCTTCCTACGTCGGTCGCGCCGTCGTCGCACTGGCCGCCGACCCGGACGTCGCCCGCTGGAACGGCGACTCGCTCTCCAGCGGCCGGCTCGCCCAGGTGTACGGCTTCACCGACCGCGACGGCAGCCGGCCGGACGCCTGGCGCTACCTCGTCGAGGTCCAGGACGCGGGCAGGCCGGCGGATGTGACGGGGTATCGCTGAGGTCAGACGCGCAGGTGGGGCTCCCAGCGGGCGCCATGACCGGGCGGGAGCGCCAGATCGCCGCGGACGGCCGTGTAGTACGCCTCGCGGCGGGCGCGTTGCCGTTCGAGCAGAGCCTGCCATGCCTCCGACGAGAGGGCCGGCTCCTGCACGACACGCTCCATGTCGATGGCCACCACGACCCAGGCGCGGGCCGCTTCCACCACCTCCGGAGCACCCAGGAGCAGCAGCGCCTCCCAGGCCGGATCCCGGGCGTCGAGGGCCTCCGCCATCTGGGGCGCCGCCTCCTGGGGCGTCAGTGGGTGCGGATGCGGATCGATTTCCAGATGGGCGGCCACCCGGTAGGTCAGCGTGACGGTCTTCTTCAGACACCGGGCATAGTCGGAGTACGCCGCGAGCCGCCGCTCCTCCCAGCGGACCGCCTGCTCCCGACGGAAGCGGGCCCGATCGCCCCGAACGATCGCCAGATACGAACCGAGGGCGCCGATGACCACGCCGATCAGCGCCGGGAGTTGTTGTATGAACGCGGACATGGGCGCACGGTATCTGTACCCGTGACGATCATGGCAGTACCTTCCGTGCCATGACTGAGATGAGGCGCTTCGAGGGACATGGAGTTCTGATCAGCGGCGCCGCCCGCGGCATCGGCGCGGCCACCGCCCGTCGGCTGGCGGAGGAGGGTGCCCAGGTACTCGTCACCGATGTGGACCTGGCCGAGGCGGAGCGGACGGCGGCCTCGATCCGCGAACGCATCGGCGCGTGTGCCGAGGCGTTCGTGTGCGACGTGGGGGACCGGGCGAGCGTGGAGGCGGCCGTCGCGTACGCCGTGGACGCCTTTGGTTCGCTGGACGTCCTGGTCAACAACGCGTGCGGGTGTACGCCCGACGCCCCGCTCTTCGAGGACGAGCCGGACGAGGTGTGGGCCCGCGATCTCGACCTCACCCTGACCGGCGCGTACCGCTGCTGCCGCGCGGCACTCCCGCACCTGGTGGCCTCCGGCCGCGGCGCCATCGTCAGCATCGGCTCCGTCAACGGCATCCAGGACTTCGGCAACCACGCCTACAGCGCGGCCAAGGCGGGTCTCACCTCACTGACGCGCACCCTCGCGGGGCATGCCGCCGCACGTGGTGTGCGCGTCAATTTGGTCGCGCCGGGCACGGTCCGTACCTCGGCGTGGGAGGGACGCGACGCCGATCTCGCGGCGGTGAGGGAGGTGTATCCGCTGGGCCGGGTCGGCGAGCCGGAGGACATCGCGGCCGCCGTCGCCTTCCTGGCTTCCCGGGACGCGGCCTGGATCACCGGGACGACGTTGTGCGTGGACGGGGGCCTGCTGGCGGTCAACACCGGTTTCCGGCAGGCGGTTCGGGGCCACGGGGACGCGTGAGGGTGTGGCGCTCGGAGTCGCCCCCCGTTACGGCTCCGCCGCGCGCAATGTCACTGTTTGGTCGCAGCCCGATCGGCCGTACAACGCATACCCCGAAACGAGGGTCTAGCAGGCGGAAACCGCGAAAAGAACACGAAGGAAAGGCCTGACCATGGGAGACATACGCAGACGGGGAGCCGTCGCACTGGGGATCACCGGACTCGTCGCGCCGCTCACGCTCGCGCTGGGAACGGCGCCCGCGCAGGCCGCGAGCTGCACGACACAGACCGGCCCCTATCAGAAGCAGGTGGAGAAGTTCCTCGGCCGACCGGTCGACGGCAGGCAGTCCGCCGCCGACTGCAAGGCGATCCAGGCCTTCCAGACCAAGCACGGCATCGCCCCGAACGCCGGCTACGCGGGATCCATCACCTGGGGCGTGATGGATCTGATGAACAAGCAGAAGGCCGTCGGAAGCAACCCCAACAAGGACGGCAAGTGCCCCGTCAACAAGGGGCGTATCGCCTGCGTCAACCTGACGCTCCAGCTCAGCTGGATCCAGGACGGCAGCAAGCTTGTGTACGGGCCGGTGCCGGTCCGTACCGGACGCGACGGCTACGAGACCCGCACCGGGCTGAAGAAGATCTACTGGCGGCACATCGACCACGTCTCCAGCATCTACGACGTCCCCATGCCCTACAGCCAGTTCTTCGACGGCGGCCAGGCCTTCCACTCGGTCGGCGTCAGCATGTGGAACCCGCCCGGCTCACACGGCTGCGTCAACATGACCACGGCCACCGCCAAGAAGTACTGGTCGCTGTTGAAAACCGGCGACGACGTCTTTGTGTACGGCCGCAAGCCGGGCACCTGACGGGGCCGGGTGTTGCGGCGATCGAGGTGATCAGGTTCACGGTCCGCTATGTCGTGAGGCGCACCTTTACTCACATTGCCTTCACGTCAAGCCTCGTATGCTTCACACCATGTCCACCACCACTCCTGAAGCCGACTCCGAGCGTTCCGCAGCCGAGGTCAACGAGGAGATCCGGGCCCTCTGGTTCCGGGCCGGCGGGACGCTGAGTATGGAGGAGCGGCGGGAGTACCAGCGGCTCGTCCTGGAGTGGGCGGAAGCCGCCCCGCAGTCTCCCACGCGAGCGGCCTGACGAGCCGGGGACTTGGCCCCGGCTCCGCGAGCGTGACCGCGACCTCAGCCCCAACTCTGTGAGTACTGCCTGCGATAGCGGTTGCGGTCCTGTTCCGTGCGGATGAAGCGGGTGGCGACCAGGGCGATGATGCTTCCGGCGATGACCAGCAGACCCGGGCCGATGTTCTTGGTGTCGGTGAGCCGGGAGAGGATCGTGTCGGACTCGCCGACCGCCTGGACCGAGCCCGGCGTCGTGGAACCCGGCGCGATGGCCGCTCCCTGCGAGGCCGCCGACGAAGGCGCGGGGGAGGCCTGCGCGGCCGCACCGGCCGCACCCTGGCCCTGCGCGCCCGGGCCGGTCAGCTTCACGTTGAGCGCGGTCATCGCCTTGGTGATCGGCTGGAAGAACGTCGTACCGCCCGTCTTGCAGTCCCCGTTGCCCCCCGACGTCACACCGAGCGCGATGCCCTCCGAGAACATGGGTCCGCCGCTGTCGCCCGGCTCGGCGCACACGGTGGTCTCGATGAGGCCGGTGACGGTGCCCTCGGGATAGTTGACCGTCGCGTTGAGCGCGGTCACCTTCCCGTCGCGCAGCCCGCTGGTGCTGCCGCTGCGGAAGATCCGCTGGCCGACGGTCGGATCGGCGGACCCGATGATCTCCACGCCCTTGCCGCCGCCGATCGAGACGACGTTGTTCGTGGTGTCGTTCTGGCCGTTGGTGTACTGGATGAGGGAGAAGTCGCCGCCGGGGAACGATTTGCTGACGGTCTGTCCCAGCTGCTGGGCGCCCTGGTTGTCGCCGAACCAGACCGAGCCGGCCGGCCCGCAGTGCCCGGCCGTCAGGATGAACTCGTTGCGCCCGTTGGTCACGTTGAAGCCCGCCGAACAGCGCCCCGCCGTCGAGAACATGGGCTGGGCGGCGTTCAGCCGGGTGGTGAACGTGCCCTCGGTGCGCTCCATCCGCACCGAGCCCCCGAGGCTGTCGGCCAACTTCGTCAAACGGGACCAGTCGGAGGCGGAGACGGTGCTGTCGGCCTGCACCACCACCTCGTTGTTCGTGTAGTCCATCGCCCAGGCGGTACCGGCCACCCGAGGCGCCGAACTGAGGCTCTTCGTCGCGGACTTGAGCTCCTGCATGCTGTGGTCCACGACCTTGGGGCGGGCCCCCGCATCCTTCACCTCGGCCGCCGCGTCCGAGTCGGTCACCGCGACGACGGGGCTGCCGTCGGCGGCGATCCAACTGCCCGCCGTACGGGAGGCGCCGAGGGTCGACACCAAGCCGGCCCCCTTCTTGGCGGCGGCCTGCACGGCACTCTCCGGGGCACGCGACGCGGCGGACGGCTCACTCGCCATGGCCTGCGTGACCATCAGCCCTCCGCAGAGGAGTCCGCCGACGGCCGCGATCCGCGCCCCCCGTTGGACGATCCGTCGTCGTGCGTGCCTCATGCATGGGCTCCCGAAGCCGAACGGCGCGGCGTCACCGCCGCCGGGGCCCCGGTCGTGAGCCCTCCTTCCATACGTGCGCCCGCGCCACCGCGTTCACCGTGTGCCCGGGCTCGGCCTGACGACTCGCGTTCGAGCGGTATGCACCGCTGCTTTCCTTCACCGTGATCGCCAGGGCCTGTCGTTTGGATCACGCCGCGGACGCGGGGTCCGGCACGCGCGTCTGCGGCGTTGTCGTCGGTTGCCGATGCTCCGTATCGACGCCCTCCTCCGTCTTGCAGCCGCACGCACCAGACCCCGCTCACCGGCGCCGACAAGGCATCGTCGATTCCCCGCGACCTGATCCGAACGACAGGCCCTAGCCGCGAGTGCGGAGGGTGACCTGCTCCGGTGTCAGGTAGGCGTCGGTGTGCTCGAAGTCCCGCAGGGTTCCCTTGCGGCCGGCGAGGAAGCCGGTGCGCACGAAGTCGTCGCCCGCGACGGCGTTGAGGAACCAGTTGGCGCCGGTACGGAAACGGGCCGTACCCGTGCGCAGCGCGAGCAGGTGGTATCCACGGGCGACGACCTGCGCGGGCACCCCCTTGAGGCTGATGCCGAGCGGTTTGGAGACCGCGTCATGACCCCCGAGGTCGACGACCAGGCCGAGATCCTTGTGCCGGTACGGCGTGGTGGGCTGCCCGTTCAGCAGCGCGGCCAGGTTCTTCGCCGCGTGCCGGCCCTGCCGGGCGGCGTGCTGGGCGGTCGGCACACAGTACGAACCGTCCGCCTTGGCCAGGTCGGGCACGGCGGCCGCGTCGCCCAGCGCGAACACCCCGTCCAGGCCCGGCACCTTGAAGTCCGGGTCGGCGGCGATCCGGCCGCGTACGGTCTCGGCGCCCAGCGAATCGACCAGCGGGCTCGCCGCGACTCCGGCCGTCCATACCAGCGTTCGTGACGGCAGCGTCCGGCCGTCCGTGAGGGTGACCTTGTCCTCGGTGACGGAGGCGACGGACGTCTTGAGGGAGATCTGCACTCCGCGCGCGCTCAGCAGGCGCATCGCGCTCGCCCCCAGTTTGTCGCCGAGCTCCGGCAGCAGTTTGGGGGCCACGTCCACGAGGTGCCACTTGATGAGGCGGGGATCGAGGCGTGGGTGATAGCGCTTCGTCGCGGCCGTGGTGAGGCGCTGCAGACAGGCCGCGGTCTCGGTGCCCGCGTAACCGCCGCCCACCACCACGAACTGCAGCCGTGCCTCCCGCTCTTCCTCGTCCATGGTGGCTGCGGCCAGGTCGAGTTGGGCGATCACATGGTCGCGCAGATACACGGCCTGGGCGAGCGTCTTCATACCGCGTGCCTCGTCGGCGAGGCCGGGGATGTCGAAGGTGCGGGTCACGCTGCCCGGGGTGAGGACCAGGTAGTCGTACGACAGATTGACGACCTCCCCGGTGATCTTGCGTACGACGCACATCTTGGCCCCGGGATCGACACCGATCACTCCGCCCGGCACCAGTGCCGTGCGGTGCAGGAGCCGGCGCAGCGAGGGTGCCACGGACTGCGGAGTGAGGACACCGGAGGCGACGTGCGGCAGCAGCGGCAGATAGAGCTGGTAGACGGTGGGGCTGATCAGGGTGATCCGGGCTTCGCCCGGCTCGAGCGCGCGCTCGAGCCCCCGCGCGCACTCGACGCCGGCGAAACCGCCGCCGACGATCACGATGCTCGGTGCGTTCATCCCCACTGCCTCTCTTCCTGTGCCGACACCGCGGCTCGCCGACCGCGAGCCCAGGCTCACACGGGAAGTCCCCGCCTGCCACCCCGCGATGGGGCCGGAGCGGCGGCCGCGAGACTTTCTACTAAGCGGTAACTTAATCTTCCTCCTTCGTACATCCTCAAGCCCGATCATGTGTGCAGCGGCGATGGTCGAGGCACCCTCGCCGCTCCGACGTGAGAAGGGGAAAGGCATGACAGGACGCGGTATGGGGCGCCGGATTGGCGCGGTCTCGGTGGTCGTGGCGCTGGGCATCGGGGGGACGGTCACCGCCGCGGGGTCCGCCGCCGCGGCTCCGGCCCAGGCGGCGGTGAGCGCGACGACGGCGACGGCCGACGTCGACTACGTCACTTGGCAGACTGACGTGAAGGCCGTCATCGCCCAGGCGACGCCCTATGTCGAGCAGCGCACCGCGAACGCCGCCGGGCAGAAGCTGGCCATCGTCTTCGACATCGACAACACCACGCTGGAGACGGACTTCCACCCCTGGTACGCGCTGCCCACCCCGGCGCTCAAGCCCTCGCTGGCACTCGCGAAGTACGCGAAGTCGCGCGGTGTCGACATCTTCTTCGTCACCGCACGCCCGGGCATCATCTACAGCCTGACGGAGTGGAACCTGACGTCCGTGGGCTACCCGGTCGACGGCCTCTACGTACGCGACCTCCCGGACCTGTTCGGCGAGGTCAGCGCCTACAAGACCGCCCAGCGTGCGGAGATCGAGTCGAAGGGCTACACGATCATCGCCAATGTCGGCAACAACGACACCGACCTCGTCGGGGGCCACGCCGAGCGCACCTTCAAGCTGCCGGACTACGACGGTCAGCTTTCCTGAGCACTACTAGACTGCCGGCATGGATGAGGCCACGCTGGACAGGCTCGGTTCGGGCAAGTACCTGCTGATCACCAGCTACCGCAAGAACGGGACGGGAGTCGCGACGCCGGTGTGGGTGGTCCGGGACGGTGCCGCGCTCGGCGCATGGACCTTTGCCGACAGTTGGAAGGTGAAGCGGATCCGCAACCGGGCCGATGTCCTGGTGGGCTCCTGCGACATGCGCGGCAATCCGACCGGTGACCAGGTCCCCGCCACGGCGGAGATCCTCGACCCGGCCGCGACCGAGCAGTACCGCCGACTGATCGCCCGCAAGTACGGCGTCGTCGGCCGCCTCACCCTTTTGGGCAGCCGCCTGCGCCGCGGCAAGCAGGGCACGGTCGGGATCCGCATCTCCCCGACCTCCTGACAGGCGTACGAGGGCCCGGCGTCGGCCGGACCCTCGTACGCACTCGGCGCCGCCGCTATCCGTAGAACGGACCCGGAGTGCTCCAGGTCGTCGTGCCGAAAACGTTCGGGTCGTCGATGCTGATGTTGATGTCGGAGACCTTGAGGCCGTACTGGGTCGGCGTCATGCCCTCGGGGCAACTCACCTGCACGGCGGGGAAGTTCATGTAGAACGCCGGGCCCGCGTCCGAGGGGTAGTGCTGGTTCCAGTACAGGACCCAGTTGCTGTCCGGATAGTAATAGTTGTCCAGGAGTTGCTGCTGCTCGGTGCGGACGACGAAACTCGTGTCGTGGTCGAAGGTTCCGTCCGCGCGCAGACAACCGAAGGTGCGCGCGGTGTCGGCATACGCGGCGAATCTGCCGCCCAGGCTGCTGAGTCCGGCCAGATAGCCGGGCTGGTTGCGCACGTTGTGCAGGGTCACGTCGAGCTTGAAGCCGCCGCAGCCCGGGGTCGGCTCGTAGTCGTGGTAGACGACCAGGCACTTGCGGTCGCCGAAGTGGGCGGTGGGGTCCGGGTTGTAGGGCTGTGGCACCGTCTGCTTGTACAACCTGACGGTCGCCGAGACGCCGCCGTCGGTCGGTGCCGGGATCTCGACGGTGGTCGTGGCCTGGGCGGCCCCCGAACCGGCCAGGACCAGCGCGACCCCCGCGAGTAACGCGAGGGCCGACCGTCCCAGCACTCTGGGCATGCGCATCTTCCCCATGAGCAATTTCCCCCCTCGTGCATCTGGTGCACACACATATGAACAGTGGCAGGTGCACGCTAACGCCGCTCGGGTCACTCTTCCGGCAAACGCCCCAATCCTCACAAGCGGAACGTGCAACTGTCCCGCCGCGTAAGACCGACCGGCAATTGGAGGGTGGCGTCGTGACCAAGAGTCGTCGGGTCCATCGGCCCGGCCGGGCGCAGCAGTTGACCGGATGTGTTCTGCGCGAAGCGTTGACTAGAAAGCGCTTGCCCCCTACGTTTCCCGTTCAGAAGCGTGACCCGCGCGTGGCATCTCGTATACGAGACATCAGATCTCCGGGCCGCACCACCTGGGAGACCCCCCGTCCCGGAGTCGATGAGGCGTCCAAGATATGTCATGCACGCCTCATGCCGTTCAGCATGGCGATCGTCGTTTGCGAACATGACCCACGGGCATTCTCGAAGGGACACACCCGCATGCGTACAGGCCCCCCACCGACGCGTCCTCGCAGACTGGCCTTGGCGACCGCCACGGCGGCTGCCCTGGCCGTCACCACCGCTCTCGTTCTCCCGCAGTCCGCCGCAGGTGCCGAAACCTCAGCGATCGGCTACGGCGCCGGAACCACCGGCGGCGGGAGCGCCGCCGCCGTCACCGTCTCGACTCTCGACGCCTTCAAGACGGCCGTCACGGGCAACACGGCCAAGGTGGTGCGCGTCAGCGGCCTGATCTCACTCAGCGGGCAGGTCGACATCGGCTCCAACACCACGGTCCTGGGCGTGGGTTCGGCGTCCGGGTTCACCGGCGGCGGGCTGCGCCTGAAGAAGGTGACCAACGTGGTCGTCCGCAACCTGAACATCAGCAAGCCGCTCAAGCCCTCCGACGGCATCACGGTCCAGGCGTCGACGAAGGTGTGGATCGACCACAACTCCTTCTCGGCGGACCGCGACCACGACAAGGACTACTACGACGGTCTGCTCGACATCAATCACGCCTCCGACTCGGTCACCGTGTCCTGGAACACCTTCAAGGATCACTTCAAGGGCTCCCTCGTCGGCCACAGCGACAACAACGCCTCCGAGGACACCGGGCACCTGCATGTGACGTACCACCACAACTACTTCAGCAACATCTACTCGCGCATCCCCAGCCTGCGCTTCGGCACCGGTCACTTCTACGACAACTACGTCGTCGGGGCCGAGACCGCCGTGCACTCCAGGATGGGCGCCCAGATGCTCGTCGAGAACAACGTCTTCCGTTCCACACCGGTCGCCGTCACCACGAACCGCGACAGTGACGTGGACGGTTTCGCCAACCTGCGCGGCAACGACCTCGGCGGAGCCGCTACCGAGATCTCGCAGGTGGGCACCTTCACCACCCCGCCCTACAGCTACACCGCCGAGCCCGCCTCGACCGTCGTCGCCTCGGTGACCGGCGGCGCGGGCGCCGGAAAGCTCTGACACCCCCAACCGCAACAGACGACAGAAGGAATCGGGACATGACTTCTGCAGCACGTCCGCGCGCCCGCACGCGCGCACTGACCGGCGCCCTGGCCGCACTCGGCCTATCGGTTGCCATGATCATGACAGAAGGTGCCCTGTCTCCGGCGAGCGCCGCCACCTGGCCCACCGCGACCGGCAGCCAGGCGGTCTCCTCCACCATCTCGCTCTCCGGCACCAAGGACTACGGGATGGTCCGCCTCTACGGCACCGGAGACCTGGGCAGCGGCAGCCAGGACGAGGACCAGGGGCCGATCCTGCAACTGGCCGCCGGCACGGTTTTGAAGAACGTCATCATCGGTGCCCCCGCCGCGGACGGCATCCACTGTCTCGGCAGCTGCACGCTGCAGAACGTCTGGTGGGAGGACGTCGGCGAGGACGCGGCGACGTTCCGGGGTTCCTCGTCGTCGAGCGTCTACACCATCTCCGGTGGTGGCGCCAAGGAAGCCAGCGACAAGGTGTTCCAGTTCAACGGCGCCGGAACGCTGAACGTCTCGAACTTCGCGGTGAAGAACTTCGGTACCTTCATCCGGTCATGCGGCAACTGCTCCACGCAGTACAAGCGCACGATCAACCTCAACAACATCGAGGTGTCCTGGAAGGGCAGCCGAATCGTCGGCATCAACACCAACTACGGCGACAGTGCGACCCTGAAGGGCATCAAGATCGTCGGAGACACCAGCAAGAAGATCATTCCTTGCCAGAAGTACATCGGCAACAACTCGGGTGCGGAGCCGCCCACGAACGGCAGCGGCCCTGACAGCATGTACTGCAAGTACGCGACGTCCGACATCACCTACAGCTGACGGCCTGCCCCGGCCATCCCTGGCGGCTGAACGAACCGTCCCCGCACGGCGGTTCGTTCAGCCACCGCAGACACGGGGTGTCAGCTCCAGCTCCGGTAGGGACCGTCGACGAGCTGGAACACCGGCTGCCGGCGCACCGGGTCCGCCGCGGTGCTGAGGTGGACCCGGTCTCCGCTGTGGACGTCGGTCGGCGGGCCCGTGACCCTGCCGCGGACGGTGAATCCCTCCGCCATCTCGATGAGGGAGACATTCCGCGCCGCCGGGGTGTTGCGGTGGACGACGGTGGAGTGGCGCACGACGCCGGTCCCCGCACTGGCTTCCGTCCGCAGGTCGCTGCCCGCGCAGACAGGGCAGAGGAGGCGCTGGAACATCGCGGTGCCGCACCAGTGGCACCGCTGGAAGAGCAGGGCATCCGCGGACGGCGTGCCGCTCGGCGCGGAGCGGGTACCGGGGGCGGTGAGATTCGGCCCCGTATGCCCTGCCGGGTCGTTTTCGAGTACGTCCGTCGCGGGTCCGAGGCCCGGATGAAGGGCGATTCCTGGGTAGTACACGATGTCATCTCCCTGCGCTCGGCCGGAGTCTGATGTCCGCGGATCGCCGCGCACGAGCCACAGGGTATGGCACTGAGTGCCACCAGTAAAGGCACTCGGTACCCTCAGATCGTGGAAAAGGCGCCCTTCAGTCCCGCCCGAACGTGGACTCGATCTCCTGGACGACGCGCCACATCGGCGCTCCACGCCGGGAGATGACGACGACCACGTCCTCCTGTTCCGTGGCCGGAGCGCCGCCGGGGGAGTCGCCGAACGAGGCCTGTGCGTATCCGAGCGCGTGGTCCACGGCGGTGTCCGCATCGCCCTGCCCGTCCGAACGCAGCCAGGAGCGCAGAGCGTTGTTGTGCGCGGCGACCACCGCCGCGGCGACGACATCCGCCCGCAGGGTGCCGTCGGGTCGGCCGGCGTAGCGCCCGCGCAGATACTCCGCGAGGGCACGCTCGTAACGCCAGACCACCGACAACTCGTAGGCGCGCAGGCCCGGGACCTTCTTGGTGAGGCGGTAGCGCTGTACGGAGAAGGTCGGGTTCTCGGCGTACATGCGCAGCACGAGGCGGGCGGCGTCGCAGACGCGCTGCACCGGTTCGTCCTCGTCGCCGCCGGCGCTCAGGAATGCCGTCATGTCCGCCAGGCAGCGCTCGTGGTCCGGGAAGACCACGTCCTCCTTGGACGGGAAGTAGCGGAAGAACGAACGGCGGCCGACCCCGGCGAGTGCCACGATGTCGTCGACCGTGGTCTGCTCGTAGCCGCGCTCCAGGAAGAGCTGGAAGGCCGCCGCGACCAGCGCGTCCCGCATGGGCGGCTTCGCCGTCGTCGTGTCGGCGCAGGCGCTGCGCCGGGGTCCCTCGCTCATGGACGGGAACCTAGCATCGCGCGTGACGGATGGCACTCAGTGCACAAGATCGAGGGAACTGAGTGCCTCGCTGGTGCGTCGCCGGTCACGCGTCCCGTCGGCCGTCGATGTCGCTGATCAGGGCCCCGATACGGGTCTTGATCGCGTCGCGGATCGGCCGCACGGACTCGACGCCCTTGCCCGCGGGGTCTTCGAGGGCCCAGTCGAGGTAGTGCTTGCTGGGGAAGCTCGGGCAGGCGTCGCCGCAGCCCATGGTGATGACGTAGTCGTAGGCCTGGACGGCCTCCGTGGTCAGCACCTTCGGCTGCTGGCCGACGATGTCGACGCCGACCTCCTTCATGGCCTCGACCGCGGCCGGATTGACCTGGTCGGCGAGGAGCGAGCCGGCGGAGCGGACCTCGATCCGGTCGCCTGCGAGGTGGTTCAGGAATCCGGCGGTCATCTGCGAGCGGCCGGCGTTGTGCACGCAGGTGAACAGGACGGAGGTGGGCGGAGTGGCGGACATCGGTTCTTCCTTCGCGGTCAACAGCTGCGTGGCGGCCGACGGTCGACAGCTGCACGGTGCGAAGCATCAGCCTGCGACCCATCCACCGAACCTTGCCGGAATGGCTCGTTCCTGATGTGGTTTAAATGTGATCCAGCGTCAAGTCCTTGTGGATAAAGCGAGGTTGACAGTCTCCTTCTGGTGATCGACTATGTGGTCGAGCTGTGGCCCATGTGACCAATGGGCCCAGTGTTTCTTCGACCACTCACCCCCGGTGCGGCCCCCGGCTGTTTCGTGCTGCCCTGCTGCCGTCGACCGGGTCATGGATCACCAAGATGGGATCTGCATGTCCAAAGCGAGACGTGTCACCCTTCGCTGCCTGCTGGGGGCGGGCGCGGCGACGCTCGCCCTCTCGGCGGCCACCAGTAGCGCTTGGGCCACCGGTACCCCCGGCGGCGACGGCTGGGACAACAACGGGGGCGGCTACAAGCCCGGCCAGGGCGCCGGCACGGTGACCGCGGCCGATCGCTGCGAGTTCTCCCTGGACGGGACGAACTTCTACGACTGGGTCCGCGTCGACGACCAGAACCTCAAGCCCACCGACGACGGCAAGGTGCACATCAAGGTGCGCGCGGCGAGCGACGCCGGCTCCTGCACCGCCTCCCTCGCCGCGTACCGCACCCACGGTGCCACCTTCAAGACCTCCGGTGAGCAGGTCTTCCACGATTTCGACACCGTCAAGGTCAAGCCGGGCGAGACCGACTCCCTCGACATCGCCGTGCCCGACGTCGGCTGCTACGCGCAGATCGACCTCTACCGCGGCGCCGTGAAGTTCGACGGAAAGTTCGACGCCAACGACGGCTTTGAACACGGCGACCTGCCCAAGGGGCCGGACCGCGCGGTGATCAAGGACAAGCTGATCATGGCGTGGAACGGCGGCAAGAAGGACTGCACGGCGCAGCCGCCCAGCACGCCCGAGACGACGCCTCCGGCCTCGACTCCGCCCGCCTCGACGCCCCCGGCTTCGACTCCACCGGCGGAGACCCCGGGCACTCCGACTCCGACGACGCCCACCGAGTCGACGCCGTCCGAGACGCCGAGCGGCCCGTCGGCCTCCGAGTCGACCACGCCGCCGGCTCCCACGCCGAACGGCGGGCAGTCGACCCCGCCCGGTGACCTCGCGGAGACGGGCGGCGGCAACGCCCTGCCGATCGCCGGCGGCGCCGCGGCTCTTCTCGTGGCCGGCGGTGCGATCACCGTCGCCACCCGCCGCCGACGCTCCACGCGCACCAGCTCCTGACCCCGGAGGTCATCGAGCTTCGATGACCCCTCGAAGGGCCCCGGCACTCACCGAGTACGTGAGTGCCGGGGCCTCTTGCGTTGCTGTAGAGGACGGCACCGTGGGCCTCGGTGAGTCACCCTGAGGCGACGCCCGGCTCGAACGACTGCTGGCCGCCGCGAAGGTGGTGGTCGGCATGGACGTCTTCGACACCACGGCTGTCGCCGCCGCGATCGGCTCCGCTCTGTTGCCCACCGTGGCCGGCTCCCACGAGTGTGGCTGGACCACCTCCGCCGTGGAGGTGACCTGCCTCGACGCCCAGGGCAAGCTCACCGGTCGCTCCGTCAGCGACCCGCTGGGCGGCAGGGTCTGCGACTCCGCGCCCTTCGCGGCGTACCTCTTCTACAAGCGGGGCGAGCACCCGGTGCTCGACGGCCGCGAGGCGATCGGCGACGACTGGGGCGAGGCGCTCGACCCGGCGGCCATGGTCGATCAGGCCCGGCTGATGCAACAGCGGTACGGATTCCGGTCGTTCAGGCTCAAGGGCGGCGTCTTTCCGCCGGAGGAGGAGATGGCCGCGACCAAGGCCCTCGCCGAGGCCTTCCCCGGCCGACCGCTCCGGCTGGATCCCACCACCGCCTGGACGGTGGAAACCTCGCAGCACGTGGCACGCGAACTGGACGACGTGATCGTCCCCGGCGCCCTGGAACTGAGCGACGGCGCCGTCAGGGTCCCCACCGCCCCGGGCCTCGGCGTCGAACTCGACCAGGACGGACGCCCTGGACCGCCGCCGCGCCGACCGCCGTGGTGGCGGTGAACGGCGACGACACCGCCGCGGGCACGCTCGTCGACCCCTTACGCACCATCCAGAAGGCCGTGGACAAGGCGAAGCCCGTGCGGTGGCCGCCTTCAGGCGGAAACGCTCCTTCAGCCTCCGGTGAGAATGTCGCGTGACAGCGTCACTCTGCGGTGGTCGTTGCAGCCCGCCGGTGGTGCGTCGCGGGGAACCGGCCACGCCTGGTGGGACTGGAGAGCCACGCTCACCAGAGTCAGGAGCAGGTCGATGTCGGCGTCGACCTCTAGACGTATGGTCACCCACCGCGAACCGGGCACCATCCGGACCACGGTGGCGCCCTTGAGGTGATCCTCGAAGCGGTGAATGGCACGGGCTGTGAGGTGCAGGTCCACCTCGCGGTCCGAATGGAAGTGGACGATCTCGCCATGGGCCGAGCGCAGCGCGCGCCCGGTGCCGCAGCTCGGCCGGGCCTCTGTGAGGTCCGGCCAGCTCGCCAGTCGCGCCATGGCGCGCGAGGCCAACGTCATGCGTCCATCATGACCAGCTCACCGTCCGGACACCAGGACTTGAGAAAGCTGTAACTCGGCCGTATCGCGCTCTTGTCCGGAAATAACCGCACAAGAATGCGATGCGAATCTCCTCAGGGGTAACTGAGCCCTCATGCCATCCAGAAGAAGACCGCGTTCATCCGCATGTCCTGGATGGTGCTGCCCCAGTAACCGGTGGCGCTGTGCGGCAGGTTGGCGTTGTGCAGGGGGAGCAGCCGGTTGTAGCGGTGCGGGACGTGGATGCTCGCGACGAAGGAGTCCGGCGGCACGAAGCGACGTCACATCGCCGGCTCCGTGAGGGACTGCTCGGCCCAGATGATTTTCCCCTCGGAGGTGTAACGGGTGCCCCAGCGCTGAGTGAACTGGGAGATCAGGAACAGCCCGCGACCGCCCTCGTCGGTCGTCTTGGGATGGCGCAGATGCGGAGCGGTGGCGCCGCCGTCGAAGACCTCGCAGACCAGGGCATGCTCGGTGATCAGCCGCAGCCGGATCGGGCCCGAGGCGTGCCGGATGGCGTTGGTGACGAGTTCGCTCACGACCAGCTCGGTGGTGAAGGCCAGCTCGTCCAGGCCCCAGACGCCGAGCTGTTGCGTGGTCGCCTTGCGGGCCTCGGCGACCACCGCCGGATCGAGGGGCAGGTCCCAGGTCGCGACCTGTTCGGCACCCAGGCGCCGGGTGCGGGCCATCAGCAGTGCCACGTCGTCGTACGGCCGTGTCGGCACCAGGTCGTCCACGATGGTGCGGCAGAGGCCGTCGAGTGGTTGGTGGTGTGCCTCCAGAGCCCGCTGCAGTCGCTCCCGGCCCGCATCCGGGTCCCGACCGGTACGGGGCGTGGCGATGAGCCCGTCGGTGTGGAGGGCGAGCACGCTGCCTTCCGCGAGGGTGAACTCGACCGCTTCGAAGGGCAGTCCGCCCACGCCCAGTGCGGGACCGTGGGGGAGCTCCGCGAACGAGACCGTTCCGTCCGGGGCGACGATGGCGGGTGTGGGATGACCCGCGCCCGCCATGGCGCACTGCCCGCTCACCGGGTCGTACACCGCGTACAGACAACTGGCGCCCACGGCCTGCATCCCGCTGGTGCGGGTGTCCGCGCCGCTGCCTTCCTCCCGGGCGGCCCGGCTGACCAGGTCGTCCAGGTGCGCGAGGACTTCCTCGGGCCGCAGGTCCAGGTCGGCGAGGGTCTGCACGGCGGCCCGCAGCCGTCCCATGGCCGCGGCGCCGTCGATGCCGTGACCGGCCACTTCGCCCACGACCAGCGCGACCCGGGCCCCGGACAGCGGAATGACGTCGAACCAGTCGCCGGCCAGTCCGGTCAGCTCGTCGGCGGGCCGGTAGCAGGCGGCGACTTCCACCGCGTCCTGCTCGGGGAAGCGGTGCGGGAGCAGATTGCGCTGCAGGACGAGGGCGGCGTCGCGCTCGCGGGTGTAACGGCGGGCGTTGTCGACGCACAGGGCCGCCCGGCCGACGAATTCCTCGGCCAGGCTCAGATCGTCCTCGGCGAAGGGTTCCTTGTTGTGACGCCGGTAGAAGGTGGTGATCCCCAGGGTGATGCCGCGGGCACGGAGCGGCACGATCATCACGCTGTGCAGTCCGAGCTCGAGGAACGAGGCGGCGGGGCCCCCGGGGATTCCCGTGGCCCATTCCCTGGCGGACGGGTCCAGCTGTTCCTCGCGCCAGGACTCGCCCTCGGCCAGACACCGGATCGGCGGGGAGTCCGCCGTGTACGTCGCCGCCGCACCGATCGCCACGGCGGTCTCGGGGATCTGGGCCCCGGCCGACTGCTGTCCGGCCCGCCGCAGCGGCGGCACCGCGTCCGTGCCGCTCAGCGGACCGGGCGTCGGCTCGGCGCCTTTGAGCACGGATTCCAGCAGGTCCACGACGACGAGGTCGGCCAGACCCGGCACGGCGACGTCGGCCAGTTCCTGCGTCGTCTGCAGGACGTCCAGGCTGCGGCCGATGTGCTCGCCGGCCCGGTCGAGGAGCGCGAAGCGCTGCCGAGCGCGGTAGCGCTCGGTGACATCGACGACGGTGTAGTACACGCCGATCGGATGGCCGTGGTCGTCCTCCAGCCGGATGAACGACAAGGAGTGGGCCGTCTCGCGGTGCGGCGTCGACCGTACGCGGCCCACATGCTCGTACGCGACCACCGGCTCGCCGCTCTGCAGCACCTGGCGCATCTGCGCCTCGAGCCGCTCGGTGTCCAGGCCCGGCTGGATATCCGCGAGTCTTCGACCCAGCCGCTGATGGGGCGGGCCGCCGCCGAACTGCTCCAGCGCGGCGTTCGACCACACGTACCGCAGGTCCGTGTCGACGATCGCGATGCCCACCGGCGAGCTGGCGTTCATCCGCTCCAGTACGGACCGGCTCATGTCCCAGCCGGGGCCACCGGCCAGGTCGGCGAGCAGCACCACCCACCGCGGCGGCGGCCTGCCCCCCTGCCGTACGGGGACGACCCGCACCATCAGCCGGACCGCGTGTCCGTCGCGGTGCAGCGCAGAGAGCAGTCCGGCCCAGCCGCCGCCGTTGCGGCACCGTTCGGCCAGGTCGGGGACGCGGGCCGCGTCCTCCGGGAGCAGCAGGTCGGCGGCGCTCCTGCCGAGTACCTCGGCGGGCCTGTACCCCAGCAGCCGCTCGGCGTCCGCGGTCCAGCTGGTCACCGTCATCCGGGCGTCGAGCAGCAGCGGCGCGGCGTCCGCCATGTCGAAGCGCCGCTGGGCCGCTCCGTCTCGTTCCTCGCTCGCACCCACTGCGACCCTCTCCGCTCCCCCGAAGGTGGTCTTACCCCTTTCTGTCCATTCTTCACGTTGTACGGCCGGAGTGCGGGCCGTACGCCCAGCGCATCGATCGCTCGTTCGTTCGCGGTGGTGAGGCGGTCGGCTGAACTCAGGGGCCGGTGTCCGCGTATCACTTCACGGGGATGGCGGGAGACCGCGTGCACGGAAGGGGAGCAGTGTGTCGACACCGTCCGGACCAGGGCAGCCCGTGAGGCGACGGGCGCTCGAGCCCACCTATGTAGAGCGTCGCCGCCGCACGGAGGCGCTGGCGGAACTGCTGCGGCAGGTGCGCGAGGAAGAGAGGGGGGCCGATCCGGACGAGAACTACGAGTCCATCCCTCTGTCGCTCACCAGTACGAAGGATCTGCCCCCGGCGGAGGACGCGACCGAGGAGCTGCCGCCCGTCCTGGTGGGGGAGGACTACACCGGTCGCGGGAGATCGGTGGGGGTCGGGCAGCCCGGGCCCGACGGCGGCTTCGACCGGGGGCGCGAGGTCGGAGACGGGCGGGGGCGCGGCGCGGGTCTGCGCAGGGCCGTGATCGTCGGCGCGGTGACGACGGCGGCCCTCGGCGGCTTCGCCCTCGCACTCCTGCTGCCCGGCGGGGGCTCGGACGAGGGCTCCCAGGCCGGGCAGGTCCCGACGGGCCCAGCCACGACCGGCCCAGCCGCGACGGCCGCCGCCCAGGCCCCGTCCCCGGCCGCCGACCCGGACGGTGCGGGCACGCTCCGCGAGGGGGCCAGCGGCTCGGAGGTGACCGAGTTGCAGCAACGGCTGCTCGACATCCCGGACGTGTACGCCGACGGCTCCACGAGCGGGACCTATGACGCCACGCTCACCGCCGCGGTCGCGCGGTTCCAACTCTGGTACGGCATCCGGGGGGACGAGACGGGCGTCTACGGCAACGACACCCGCGCCGCCCTCGAATCCCGTACGACGCTGTAGGGCGTGGCCGGCTGCTTGGTCGCGAACAGTCGGGCCGGGACGGCGCCGGCGAGGAGCTGGTAACCGGTCGTCGAAGTCGACCACGGCGTCGAAGCGGCCGCCCGTGCGAATCCACTGGTTGACCACCTGCCGGGAGGCCTCGCGATACCCCGCCGCGTCGTCGTATCCGGCGTTGCCTCGGAAGGGTGTCGAGATCGCTCCGGAACGCCCGGTGTGCGGCTCCGGTACGGCCTTCCGTCCGGGTCGAGCAGCTTGTACCTGCGCGGGGCGGCGGCGCCCGCCACCAGGGTCACGCGGCGTCGTGGAAGACGAGGCCCAGCGTGTGACGGTGTCCCGAGCGGACGGTGCTCACGCCGTGCCGCATCGGTCCCCTCGACCAGCCGCGCCGGGAGGCGACGGGCCGGTCGCGGGTGGTGAAGATCAGCCCGTGGCCCTGCGGGAGGGTCGTGGCCGATGCCCGCGACTGCGCGCGGGGGCGTTGCTCGGTCATGATGAACTCACCGCCGGTGAAGTCGACCCCGGGGGAGTCCAGGCCGATCACGACCTGGAGCGGGAAGAGCATCTCGCCGAACACGTCGCGGTGCAGGGCGTTCCAGTCGCCGGCCTCGTAACGCAGCAGGATCTGCGCGGACCTGGCCTGCCCGGCCGCGTGGCACATCGCCACCCACTCCGCCAGGCCCTCGGGCCAGGGAGCGGGCTGTCCGAGCCTGGCCGCCCAGTCCCGGGCGACGGGCAGCAGGCGCGGATAGAAAGCCTCGCGCAATTCCCGTACGACGTCCGGGAGTTCATGGGTGAAGTAGCGGTACTGGCCGGAGCCGAAGCGATGCCGGGCCATGTCGACGGTCGTGCGGAAGTGGTCGGTCCGGTCGTACAGCGCGGTGATCCTGCGGCACTCCTCGGGGGTCAGCAGCTGATCGGTGAGCGCGTGGCCGTGCTCGTCGAGTTCGCCGGTCAGCGCGTTCCAGTCCTGGGCCGCGACGCGGTCGGCGATGTGGCCCGCCAGGTGCGTGGTGTCGAACATGATCGTGCGGTCCTTCGGGGGACGTCAGGCGGCCGGGTGGGCGCTTTCCAGGTCCAGGAGCCGCTGTTTGCGTTCCAGCCCGGCGGCGTAGCCGGTGAGGGCGCCGCTCGCGCCGATCACACGGTGGCAGGGGCGTACGACCAGCAGGGGGTTCGCGCCGATCGCCGTACCCACAGCGCGTACGGCGGCCTTCGACGCCCCGATCCGTGCGGCGATCTCGCCGTAGCTGACGGTCGTGCCGTACGGGACGGTCTCGGCCGCCTTCCACACCCGCTGCTGGAAGTCGCTGCCGCCGCCACTCACGTATTCGATGTCGAAGCCGGTGAGCCTGCCGTCGAAGTAGGAGCGCAGCTGGGAGGCGATCTCGGCGAACGCGTCCTCGTCCCTCGTCCAGCCTTCCTGGACGACGGTGCCGGACTTCTGGCCGGGCATGGACAGCGAGACCAGCGCCGTCCCGGCCTTCGCGGTGACCGACTTTTCACCCACCAGCAGCAACTCGCCCAGCGGGCTGTCCATCGTCGTGTAGACCGTCATCGGTCGCGTCCTTTCGCAGTGAACCGAGTCCAAGAGCCTGAAGTCTCACGGTCTCAGCCTTGGTCGTGGTCTCCACTGTGCGCCGCGTATGCCGCTCCGTCCGGCGGGAATCGGACATCGCTCTCATGACGTGGGCCTGTCCCGCCGCACGGCGGGACAGGCCCAGGTGTCCTTTCTCAGCCCTCAGCCCTCAGCCCTCAGCCCGAGGTCAGCGCCGCACCAGTCGTACGGACAACCCCTCGACCGAGTACACGGGCACCGCCCGGTAGCCGTCCGCCTGGACCGTGACGCGACCGAACTGGCCGCGCAGCGACGAGGTCCGGATCACCGGAATGACGGTGCCCGGCGCCGGCCGGTGCGCCGTGTCCAGTCGCAGCGTGAGCACACTGTCCTTGCTGAGCAGCACCCGTCGGTCCACCGTCAGCGCGGGCACGCGGCCCTCGCGGAGCGTCGCCTCCAGGCTCGCGCCGGACGCCTGGGCGTAGCTGCCGCGCACCCGCACGGCCGATCCTGCGGCCGCACCCGCCCGCAGCGTCCCGCCCCGCACCTGGACGTCGCCGCGACCCAGCGCGCCCGTGGAACCGGCCGTCAGCACGCCCTCCTCCAGCACGGTGCCGCCCGTGTGGGTGTTGGCTCCGGTGAGGGTCAGCGCACCGCTGCCGCGCTTGACCAGCCGGCCGCACCCGGAGATGTCGTTGCGCCAGGTGTCGGCCGCGCCGAAGCCCCCGTCAGCGGCGTTCAGGGTGACGTCCACGTCGGAGTCGAAGGCACCGTACCCGTCGGCGGCGGCGAAGAGGTTGAGGCGGCCCCACTGCTCGGCGCCGTCCAGCAGGACGTACCCGGAGGGCAGGGCGGTGGTACGGAGCACCTCGCGGCGCTGCGCGGCGTCGAGGTAGGGGAGCCGCGTCTCCAGCAGGACTTCGGCGCCCTTGGGCACGGTCATGTCCTTGGAGCGGCCGTGCCGGGTGAGGATGTAGGTCAGGCGCGGCGTGAGCGCGCGGGCGTTGGCGGCCCGGTCGGCGTACGGGTCGGTGCCGACGCCGGCCGAGTGCGCGTAGGAGTACAGCGTGTCCGCCGTCGTACCGGTCTGCGCCTGGAAGTACGCGAGGGCCTGGGCGCGCGCCGCGGCCTTGAGCTCGGCGTTGGCCGGGTCGGCGAGCGTGGCGGCGGCCAGGGCGGTGGCCATGATGCGGCCGCCCAGGACGTCGACGGGGGAGTGCATGCCCGACATGATCCGGGTGTGGCTGAGTTCCAGGGCGCGAGTCACCAACTCCTGGAAACGCTCGGGAACCGCGTACGCGAAGGCGAGAGCAGCCAGGTGGAAGGCGTTGGTGTGGCCGCTGGGGAAGCCGCCGTCCTCGGCCGGCACCGTGCTGCGCTGTCGCAGCAGCTGCGTGGCGACGACCACCTCGGAGTCGTACACCGGGTAGCCGAGCGCGTCGACCGCGCCCGTGTCGACGACCTCGCTGTCCTCGTTCATGCGCCACGGACGCGGGTACTGGAAGGCGTACTTGGCGGGGTTGCCGGACGCGTACGGGCCGCGCACGGTGTCGACCAGCTTCGCCACCTGGCCGAGGTCCGAGGCGTACGAGCCCGCGCCGAGCGCGGATCCGGCCGGGGCGCCGGCCGGGACGGCGTCGCTGATGGTGGTGGCGGGCGTGGTGTCCGGCGCGGTGGTGATCGACGTCACCGCCTTGGCACCCGACTTGTACAGGTCGGCCAGCGGACCCAGAGCGGCGATCACCGCGTAACTCTGGTGCTGCCGGTCGTAGATGAAGGCTTCCTTCGCCTGTGCCTCGGTGCGTGCGCCGGTGATCCGGGCGCAGTAGCGCACGTTGGCGCGCAGCACCTCGCGCATCAGCGGCGTGCCGGTGTTCCAGGCGCCGCCGGTCTTCCACACCTTGCTCATGCCGCCGAGGACGCGGACCACCGCGTTGGTCTCGGGCGTCAGGTTGGCGAGGATGTTGGTGGTGTAGTCGTCGACGAAGGCGGCGGCGCTCGTCGCGGCCTTCGCGTCCGCGGCGGCGAGCCAGGTGACGACGGTCGGAGCGGCCAGCAGACCCGCAGACGCACCGAGCGAGTTTCTGAGGAACACCCGTCGGTTCAGGGCGCGTTCACGGACGGGGACCGACGGGGCGGGCTGCTGCCCGACTGATGACGGCATGGATGTGCCTCTCCTGAGTAAAATGGAGTCCTCCGCAGCCAGGTGAAGTCGTGAGGCGACCGTGCCCCTGTGATGAGGACGAGTCATACGGGCGAAGATCTACGGCTGATTCATGTCACGTTCGCGAAGCGCGGGGGGCGACAAGGTGTCGTACGTGCAAACGTGCCGCTGCTGTGCGCCCGCTGTGAGGCCGAACGCGCCGCCGCCATACGCCTTTTGCCCGGATGGGCGCCCGCGCCGCCGTGCCCACGTGCGGTCAGGGCCCGTCCCGCTTTATATGAGTGAAGACGTCATATGAGTGAACGCGCCAGCGCCAGGGCACCCTCGACCGGTGGCGACCGCAGCGGCCTGGGCCGGGCCCCGGGCAGGGACGTGGCGAGCGACTCGGTGAAGGCGGCGTACAGGGCGGGTTGGGCAAGGACGGTGCTTCCGGCGACCACCACGTCGTCGACGGCGACCCCGCGCTCGGCGAGCCGCACGACGAGCGCGGCGAGCAAGCGGCCGCCGTCGGCGATCACGTCCACGGCGGTCCGGGAACCCCGCTCGGCGGCCGCGAACACCACCGGGGCATGCCGACCCCACTCGGCCGACACATCGGTGGCGCTTTCCAGGGCCGCGCCCAGGGCCGGGATCTCATGCACGCCGAACGCGTCGAGGAGCCGGTGCGCCAGCTCGTCCGGGGCTTCCCCCCGGTCGTGCGCGGCCCACACGGCGCGTGCCGCCTCCCGTACGAGACCGGCGGCGGCACCCTCGTCGCCGAGCACCGCGCCCCAGCCGCCGATCTGAACGGTGCTGCCGTCGGCGAGCCGCCCCACCGCCACCGAACCGGTACCGGCGACGAGACCGACGCCCTTGTCCAGACCGGCGGCGGGGACGAGGAGTTCGGCGTCGCCCACCACCAGGACGGGCACGTCGAGGACCTCTCGCAGCGCGGCGGCGATACCGGCGCACTGGCGGGGGGTCTCACAGGCGTGCCCGCCGACGGCCAGTGCGGCTGGGCGGGTGTCGACGGGCAGGGCCTCGTGGACCAGTGCCGTCAACCAGCGGGCGGCGGCGGCCGGTTCGTGCGGCCGCCAGCCGCTGCTCGGCCGGACGTGATCGGCGACCGGGTCCGCGCCGACGAGCGCGCGGAGATGGGTCTTGGTGCCACCCACGTCGATACCGACCACGAGGGGGGAAGAAGAAGAGTCCTGCACGGATCCTCTTTCGTCGTCTGGGCGAAGAGCGCCGAAGAGCGCCGAAGAGCATGACACTGTGCCGTGATGGCGGGCGAACCGTGTCTGGCCGAACAGGAGTCGAGCGAGTCGGGAAGCCCCGGGACGGGCTTCTTGCGGAGCACGGCAGGCGAGTACCGTGAACTTCGTTAGGAAGTTAACTAACGAAGTTCACGGTGCGTCAAGAGTTGTCGCGCACTCGATCAACGGGACACCGCCTCCGGACGGGGGCGCGCGACACGAGGGCATCACATAGCCGCACCCCGCATCTGGGGAGCGCGGCCCCTGACCGATGGGGGAACTGTGGAACACGTCGTGACTGAAGCCCCCCGCCTCACCGAGAGCGCCAGTGCGGTGTTCGCCGTCCTGGCCCAGGCCGGCAGCGCCACCCGGCCGCAGCTGGCGAGCCTCGCGGGGCTGTCCAAGCCGACGGTATCCGCCGCCGTCGCGGAGCTGGAGAGCGCCCGGCTGGCCGCCTGTTTCGGCACCGCGTCCAGCGGTACCGGCCGCTCCGCGGTCGTATACGGCCTCGGGCCCGCCTCCGGCTCGGTCCTCGCCGTCGACCTCGGCCCGGCCCGCACCCGGGTACGCGGCTGCGCTCTGGACGGCACCCTGCTCGCCGAGGCGACCACCCCCCGAACCCGGGCCCCCGACGCCGTGCGCGAGGCACTGGCCGCGCTGCCCGCCGACGCCCCGCTGCGGGCCATCGTGGTCGCCGTCGGTGACGTCACCGAGCCCGACCGCGCGGGCGGCGGCATGCGCCCGGCGACCGCCAAGGCCGGGCCTGTCTTCGACGCCGTGTCGGTCGCGCTGCCGGCGGGCGTGCCCGTCCACCTGGAGAACAACGTCAACTGCGCGGCCCTTGCCGAACTCCAGGAGGGCGCCGCCCGTGGCCGCCATACCTTCGGTTATCTGCGGATCGGCGTCGGTATCGGTCTCGGCATCGTCATCGGCGGCCAGGTACTGCGCGGCGCCAACGGCGCTGCCGGTGAGCTGGCCCGGCTGCCGTATCCCTGGGACGACGACCGGGAGCCGCGCCAGGAGGCCCTGGAGGCCTATGTCGGCTCGCACGCGCTGCTGCGCCGGGCCGCCCAGGCCTGGCGGGCCGCCGACGGCCCGTGTCCCCGTACCGTCGAGCGGCTCTTCGCGCTGGCCGCGGCGGGCCGGGAACCCGCCCGTGGGCTCATCGCCCGGCACGCCGCCGACGTGGGCCGGCTGGCCGCTGCCGTGACCGCCGTACTGGACCCGGGACTTGTCGTCCTTGGCGGCAGCACCGGTGCGGATCCCCAGCTCCTTCCGGGGGTGCGGGCCGAACTGGGCCGGCTCAGCTGGCCCACCGAGGTGGTCAGCAGTCAGATCGGGGATCTCGGCACCGTCGTTGGTGCCGCCCGGCTCGCCGTGGCCAAGGGAGTCCAAACCGTGACCGAAGGCGCGCAGGTGAAAGATTGACGGCTTCCTTATCGGTCTGCCAATGTCCGGACAAGCGCTTTCTAGGTCGGCCGGGACGTCGACTTGGGGTGAGCGTCCCGGCCGTACGCGAAGTACGGCAGCCGCACGAGGGCGTGCTTGTGCGACGTCGGCCGTCATGGCCGGGGACCCCACCCGTCAAGGCGATACGGCCGGGCGAGGCCGTGCCCCCGGAAAGCGAAATCTCCCGCGAAATGCACCCGTGCCGCCTCGGCTGGCGCCGTGCTTCTTCCGCTATGACGAAAAGGGATTGAAGATGACCACTGTGGGTGTGCGGCGCTCTCGCCGACTTGGCCGCGGCGGCATGCGCCGCATGGTTCCTCTCGCTGCCGTGGCCACGGCAGGAGCCCTGCTGCTCTCCGCCTGCGGGTCGGATTCCGGCTCGGGCGGTGACTCCAAGTCGCTGACGTTCTGGATTTCCACGGTTCCGGGGCAGGACGCGGGCTGGAAGAAGATGGTGGCGCAGTACAAGAAGGATGCCGGCGTCGACGTCAAGCTCGTCAACCTCCCCTACGACGGCTACGCGACGAAGCTGCACAACGCCGCGCAGGCGAACTCCCTGCCCGACGTGGCGGCCGTGCCGGCGCTGGACCCGATCTGGTCGAACAAGCTGATCGACCTCAGCTCCATCGCCAACAACAAGACCAACAAGATCAACGCCAACTTCCTCGCCAAGGACTCGTCCGGGAAGGTGCTGTCCATCCCCTCGGACGTCACCGCGTCCGGCCTGTTCATCAACAAGTCGCTCTTCGAGAAGGCCGGCGTCTCCTTCCCGACCTCGCCCGAGAAGACCTGGACCTGGACCGACTTCATCAAGGCGGCGAACAAGGTCCGGGAGAAGACCGACGCCAAGTACTCCCTGACGTTCGACCAGTCGCCGTCCCGACTCCGCGCCATGGTGTACGAGATGGGCGGGCAGTACGTCCACGCTGACGACTCCGGCAAGTTCTCGGTGGACGCGGCGACCAAGAAGGCCGTGAACTACTTCGTCGGACTGAACGACGACAAGACCATGCCGAAGTCGGTGTGGACCAGCGGCGCCGACCCGTCGGCCATGTTCCAGAGCGGTGACGTGGTCGCCTACTGGTCCGGCGTGTGGCAGGTTCCCGCCTTCGCGGAGAGCATCAAGAAGTTCGAGTGGGCGAGCGTCCCGACTCCCGCCCAGCCGGTGCAGGCCAGCGACGTCAACAGCGGCGGCATGACGGTGGGCTTCAACAACAACGCCGACGCGGCCACCGCCGCGACGAAGTTCCTGTCCTGGCTGTACGAGCCGGCCCACTACCAGGCGCTGTGTGAGGCGTCCGGGTTCCTGCCGGTCGAGAGCGGTCTGAGCCCGAAGTACCCCTTCAAGTCCGAGGCGGCGCAGGCGGCGTTCAAGCTGTACAACGAGTCGATCCCGCTCTACGCCCCGATCTCCGGCTACTTCAACACCGCGCAGACGAACTGGGTGCTGAAGGGCAAGAGCCTCGCCGACGACCCGACCAAGGCGGAGCTCGGCAAGGCGATCAACGGCCAGCAGTCGGCCGACAAGGCCCTGGAGAACATCGTGGCCGGCTACAACCAGCAGGTCGGCGGCTGATCGTAGGCCGGAGGGCCGGGCGGCGGGGTCGAGACACCGCCGCCCGGCCCTGGGCACCCACGTGATGCCGGGCTCATGGTCCGAGCCCACAGCAATCCCTTCCACCAGCACGGAGTCAGGAAGATGACAAAAAGCGCCTCGGACGTGTCCGTGAGCCCGCCCAGGAGACGCAGTAAGTACACCCTTGCGCCGCTCGTCCTCATCGCGGCAAATGTGGTGCTCTTCGCGCTGTTCTTCGTCTGGCCGGCGGTGATCGGGCTCGTCTACTCGTTCACGAACTACACGGGTGTGGGGGCGTTCCAGTTCATCGGACTGGACAACTACGACAACCTGTTCGGGGACTCCACCTTCTACGACGCGCTGACCCGGACGCTGCTGTACACCGTTCTCTTCGTGCCGCTGAACTTCGCGCTCTCGCTGTTCGCCGCCACCCTGGTGGTGAACAAGCACGCCAAGGGCGCGTCGGTCGCCCGCGTCATCTTCTTCATCCCATGGCTTCTGTCACCCATCGTCGTGGGCGTCCTGTGGCGGTGGCTGTTCGGTGAGAACTTCGGGCTGGTCAACTACCTCATCGAGAAGGTCGGCGGAAGCGCCGTTCCGTGGCAGTCGAACGCGGACCTGTCGTTGATCGTGGTGGTGATGGCGGCATCCTGGGCCTGGACGGGTTTCTCGATGCTGCTGTTCATCGCCGCGATCAAGAACGTACCGGTGTCCTACTACGAGGCGGCCTCGCTCGACGGCGCCGGCCCATGGCGCCAGTTCGTCAGCATCACGCTGCCGAGCATCGCGCCCACCTCGTTCATCGTCGTCCTGCTCAACACGATCCACGGGATGAAGGAGTACCCGGTGTTCGCCGCCCTCAACAACGGCGGACCCGGGACGTCGAACAACCTGCTTGTCCAGTACATCTACGAGACCGGCTTCAAACGGGGCCAGATCGGCTACGCGAGCGCCGCGTCATTCGTGCTCATGATCATCCTGATTGCCGTCGCGCTCATCCAGATGATCGTCAACCGGCGGGTGGAGAACCGATGACAACCACAGACATGCCACGCCCGGTCGACGCCGAGTCCGGACGGGCCGTCTCCAAGAAGCGGTCCGGCAAGGCGGGCAGTGGCGGGCTCCGGCGGGCGGTGGCCCCGACGACACTGCTGTGGATCCTGGCGTGCCTGTACGGGGTGCCGGTGCTGTGGTTCATCCTCAGCTCCCTCAAGCCGGCCAGCGACCTGTTCTCCTATCCGCTGACGCTGGTGCCGCACAACCCCACCTTTTCGGGTTACACGGCGGCGTGGCGCAGTGCCAACTTCTCCCAGTACTTCATCAACACGACCATCGTCTGCGTGGTCGCGACGATCCTCACGGTGGGAGTCAGCTGCTGCACGGGGTACGCGCTGGCCAAGTACGACAACAAATGGCTCAAGTTCTTCTTCGTCTGCATCCTGGCCACCACGATGCTGCCGTCCGAGGTCATGCTGGCCCCGCAGTTCCTGGTGGTCCGCGACCTCGGCCTCTACAACTCGCTCGCCGGCATCATCCTCCCGGCCGTGCTCACCGCGACCGGATGCTTCATGTTCCGCCAGTTCTTCGTGACGGTTCCCGACGAACTCGTGGAAGCCGCACGCATCGACGGCGCCCGCGAACTGTCGATCTTCCTGCGGATCATGGTGCCGCTCTCCCGGCCCATCATGCTGACCCTCGCCATCCTGTCCTTCCAGTGGCGGTGGAACGACTACATCTGGCCGCTGCTGATGCTCAACGACCCCAGCAAGTTCACCGTGCAGATCGGCATCCAGAGCATCGTCGGCGCGCAGAACATCAACTGGTCGGTACTGCTCGGCGCCTCGGTCATCTCCATGATCCCGCTGATCGCCATCTTCCTGGTCTTCCAGCGCTACGTCATGGGCGCCGACATCAACGCCGGACTGAAGGACTGACCTTGCACGCCCCGCTCGACCACGAGTTCGTCCGCGTGGTGGCCGGTGCCGCGGACCGGCCGGCCGCCCCGCTGGCGGCCGGCCCCGACGAGGAACCCGTCGGTGTGACCCACCGCGCTCTGGCACGCCGTCGGCCGCCTGCTACCAGCCGTTCCCGCCGGACCGGCGACGGGACGACGGCGCCTACCGTATGGGGACGAGGGACGCTTCTCGGCCGCGACGGCCTTCCCGGACCGGCCTCGGGACGAGGTCTCCCACACGTCCCGCGCCGAAGCGGATCCGAGGGCAGACGGTGCCGACCTGCGGATCGACATCAGCGGACCAAGGATGCCCCGGGCCTTCGAACTGACCTTCCGGCCGGGCGGCGTGCCAGAGGGCGCCGTACCGATCGGCGACGGACGCCGGTGCCTGACGACCGGGCCCATGACCTACCGGGTCGGTGACGACGAGATCCGGGTCGAGGCCGACGTCGAGGCAGGCGAACCGCTTGCCGGGCCGGACCGGAGCGACGTACTACGGTACGACCCGGGTCAGGACTACACCGTGGTGGGCGGCACCGACGCGACGACCGGGAACCGCGTCCACATCGGTGGGCACGGCCCTCACACACTGACCGTCGCACTGCGCGCCCGCCGTCCCTCACCTGTCGTCCGACCCCGACAAACCACGCCATGGCGACCTCCGGCATGAAGGGCTGATCCACCCGTGCACCTCCTCCGCCAGCTCGGACCGCTGCACGACCTGCCGGACACGCCCGAGGCGTATGACGCGGTCCTCGCCGACGTCGTGGAGCAGGCCCTGGCCCGCCTCACGCCCGAGGGCAATCTCGAACACCCCGACTGTGTGGACGACATCGGCGACACCTCCCTCGGCATCACCTCGCTGCTGGCCCTCGCCTGGCAGCGCGGCAAGGACCCGCGGCTGCCGGAGGCGGTGCACCGCAGCCTCGCCTTCCATCTGCGCGAGCGGGTCTACACCGAGGACAACCCCGGCTACCCGAACCTGAAGGTCCGCGACTCCGGCCTGCCGTACGCCCGTTACGTCCTGGCGGCGGGCGCTCACCCGATCGGGGACTGGCCCAGCACGGTGTGGGCGCTGCTCCAGGCCGTCAACATCCTGGACCTGTCGGACGGTCTGGTCGACGACGAACAGCGCGCAGAGCTCGTCGAGGTGGGCCGCGGTTACTGGCGCCGGCTGACCGAGGCCACCTTCTTCAACCCGCAGGAGGCCGGCAACCAGGCGATCGGGTGTGTGGTCGGCGGGCTGATGCTGGCACGGCACCTCCCGCCCGAGGAGGCGGAGCCGGTCCGCGAGCGGGCGCTCGCCCTGTACACCGACAGGATCCGCGCCCACCGCGTCCTCGACCGGGGCGCCCTGCTTCCGCCCGAGCACGGCGGCGCCTACGACAACAACTACGGTCCGATCTCCCTGTCCTTCCTCGCCCAGGCCCATCGGATCAGCGGTGCGCAGATGTTCGCCGAGGACGGGGAGGCGCTCGCCCGGTACATCGACGCCCGGCTGCCGAACGGGGGCTTCGACAACGGCGGTCCCCGCTACAGCGAACAGCACTCGGGTTTCGAGTCTGTCCTGGGACTGCGCTACTTCGGCGCCCGTATCGGCTCCGACCTGGGCCGCTACCGGGGCGACACCAGCTGGGGCCGGCACGCGGTCAAGCCGGACGGCGGGGTCGACGGGCACTTCGCCTGGATGCTGGTCTGGCAGATCCAGGACACCACCGCCTGGCACCGCACTTCGTCGACCGTTCCGGCCCGCCATCAGCTCCGCGCGGGCGCGGTCTCGGTGGCCTTCAACCACCTTATGACCCCGGCACTGATCGAGGCGGCCGGCACCTACTACCTTCCGGCGGCGGTGAACCGGCAACACGGCTTCGGCCCGGTCCTGGACGGCTTCCTGTTCTGCCGGCCGATGGGCGAGGTCCGGGTCCGGGACGTCCACGCCGACGGCCTGATCGCCAAGCTGGTGAGCAAGCCTGTCGTGGGCCGCGACCAGGTGCTGCGCCGGGTGCGCTCCCTGTACGTCACGGACGGCACGACCCTGTGGGTGACGGTGGCCATGGAACGCCTCGACGGGATGCCGTACCTGCTGGCCGGGCTGCCGTACGCGGCGGACGACGGGGACCGGGTGCGCCGGGTCGCCGAGGGCGAGGTCGCGGCGGCGGGTGGGCTGCGTCTCACACACCCCTCGGAACAGGGCGTCGGCCACTTCGACGCGCGTGCCGAACTCACCCAGGAGCAGGCCGCGTTCGCCCTCGCCGCCGACCCGCGCGGCTATGGCGACCCGGACGAGGGCTGGCGCCACCTGGTCGCTTCCAGCGCGTACGAGGCCGAACCGGCGCCGGGTGCACCGGACCACCTGCACGTGTTCGCCGTACGGTACGGACCCGGCGGTGACTTGACACCGTCCTTCGAAGGGGACCTGACGGTGCGCACCGAGGAGTTCATGGCCGTCATCGGGCCCGACGACGCCCACGGCGATCCCGAACTCGCCCTCTCCGCCCGCTAGTGTGATGCGCCAGAAATCTCAGGGATAAGTCGCTAGCCTGTTTTCATGTCACCGGGCCCTCGTGCTGTTGAAGTCACTCTGTCCGCTGAGGAGCGCGCGGAGTTGTCCCGTTGGGTAAGTGGGGTGGTGGCGCCGCGTTTTGTGGAGCGGGCGCGCATTGTGCTGGCGTGCGCGGACGGTGCGCCGAATGCGCGTGTGGCGACAGAGGTCGGCGTGACGGTGGCGACGGTGAGGAAGTGGCGCGGGAAGTTCGCCGCTGAGCGGATGGCCGGGCTCGAGGATGCCGCTCGTATCGGTCGGCCGAAGGCTGACCTGGTCCTGAGTACGGCTGAGCGGGATCAGCTCACCCGGTGGGCGAGGCGGGCGAAGACCGCCCAGTATCTGGCGTTGCGCGCAAAGATCGTGCTGTGCTGTGCGGAGGGCGGGACGAACAAACAGGCCGCGATCGACCTCGGTGTTGATGAGTCGACGGTGGAACGCTGGCGTGCCCGGTTCATCGTCAAGCGCCTCGATGGCTTGTCCGACGAGCCCCGGGTGGGCAGGCCGCCCTCGATCCTGCTCGATCAGGTCGAGGACGTCATCGTGGCGACCTTGGAGTCCACTCCGGGCAAGGGCACGCACTGGTCGCGGGCCTCGATGGCTGAGCGCACCGGCCTGTCGAGATCGACGATCGGGCGGATCTGGAAGCGGTTTGACCTCAAGCCGCACCTGCAGGATTCCTTCAAGCTCTCCACCGATCCGCAGTTCGTCGCCAAGGTTGTCGACGTCGTCGGTCTGTATCACCACCCGCCGGAGAAGGCGGTGGTGTTGTGTGTGGACGAGAAGTCCCAGATTCAGGCGCTGGACCGGTCCCAGCTGGTGCTGCCGATAATGCCCGGCATGCCCGAGCGGCGTATGTACGACTACTACCGGCATGGGATCACCAGCCTGTTCGCGGCCTTCAATATCGCCGACGGCACGGTCATATCGGCACTGCACCGCCGCCACCGGGCAATCGAGTTCAAGAAGTTCCTGGTCACGATCGACAAGGCGGTGCCGGCCGGCCTCGATGTCCATCTGGTCTGTGACAACTACGCCACCCACAACACCGCCGAGATCAAGACATGGCTGGGCAAGCACCCCCGATTCCACGTCCACTTCACCCCGACCGGCTCCTCCTGGATGAACCAAGTCGAGCGGTGGTTTGGCCTGTTGACCGACAAGCTCATCCGTCGGGGCGTTCACACGTCGGTGAAGGCCCTGGAGGGCGACATCACCGCGTGGATCGAGACCTGGAACGAGAACCCGCGGCCCTTCACCTGGACCAAGACCGCCGACGAGATCCTCAGCTCCCTAGCCGACTACCTCGCCAAGGTCGGAACCAGCAGCCAAAAAACAGATAAGAACTAACCCTCAACATTTATGGCGCATCACACTAGTTCACCGGTTGCTGCCTGCGTCGTACGGCGCGGGCAGCGCTGGCTCCGGTGCCACCAGGTCCGCCCGGTCCCGGGTGGCCGCGACCAGGTCGGCATTGCGCTGGTCGGTGCCGGCCACCCAGCCTACGGCCTGGTCGTGCCCCTTGCCGAACTCCTCGTGCCGGGCGACCAGCCGCCGTATCCGCTCGGCCTCGTCGATATCGCAGAACCACACCTCGTCCAGGGCCGGCCGCACCCGCGCCCACAAGCCGTCCGGCAGCAGCAGGTAGTTGCCCTCCGTCACCATCAGCCGGGCCGTCGGCAGGACGGGGGTCGCGCCCGCGATCGGCCGCTCCAAGTCCCGCTCGAAGCCCGGGGCGTAGACCACGTCGTCCGTGTCCTCGCGCAGCCGCCGCAGCAGGGCCGCGTACCCGGCCGCGTCGAAGGTCGCGGGCGCGCCCTTGTGGTCCCTGAGGCCGAGGCGCTCCAGCTTGACGTCGGCCAGAGGGAAGCCGTCCATGGGCACATGCGCCACCCACGACTCGCCCGTGCCGTTCAACTCCCTTACCAGATGCCCGGCGAGGGAGCGGGCGCGGTCGAGGAGGTCGTCGAAAGTCAGCGGCACGGGGAAAGCGTGACATTGGGGTGTGCGGCGGCGAGCGTGCCTGCCACGCCCCGCGAGCCCAGACGTGGGAGGCCGGCCGCCGCCGTGACCGCCGTACTGGACCCGGGACTTGTCGTCCTTGGCGGCAGCACCGGTGCGGATCCCCAGCTCCTTCCGGGGGTGCGGGCCGAACTGGGCCGGCTCAGCCGGCCCACCGACGTGGTCAGCAGTCAGATCGGGGATCTCGGCACCGTAGTTGGTGGCGCCCGGCTCGCCGTGGCCAAGGGAGTCCAAACCGTGACCGAAGGCGCGCAGGTGAAAGATTGACGGCTTCCTTATCGGTCTGCCAATGTCCGGACCAGCGCTTTCTGGGTCGGCCGGGACGTCGGCTCGGGGTGTACGTCCAGGCCGTACGCAGACGTACGGCAGCCCGGCGAGGGCGTGCTCGCGGGCGGCGGCCACCGAGGCCGGGGACCCCACCGAGTAGGGCGATACGGCCGGCGAGGCCGTCACCCGGGAAGCGACTTTCGAGTACACCGCACCCGTGCCGCATGATTTTTCGGCCGGGGGGATCCGTCATGCACCTTCAGGGAGGACCCGGTGGGTCACCAGATTTCGCGCAGAACCCTCTTCCGCACCGCGAGCGGGATCGCCGTCGCCGGCGCTCTGGGCACGTCGCTCTCCGCCTGCGGCGGGGGCACCGGCGCAGGCGGCGGCAGCGACAAGCTGACCATGACCTGGTGGGGCAGCGACGACCGCCACGCCGCGTACAAGAAGGCCCTGGCCTACTTCCAGAAGAAGAACTCGGACATCAAGATCCAGGAGACCTACTCCGGGTACGACGGGTACTTCGACAAGTTCAACACCCAGGTCGCCGGCGGCAGCGCCCCCGACCTGCTCCAGATGGACACCGCGCTGGTCGCCCAGTACGCCCGCAAGGGTGTCCTCGCCCCGATCGACGAGTACGTCGGCAAGTCCCTGGACCTGACCGGCTTCTCCAAGACGCTGCTCGCGGTCGGCACGGTCGACGGCAAGCTGTACGGCGTGCCCTCCGGCATCGGCGTCAACGTCCTCACCGCCAACGTCACCGGCCTGAAGAAGCTGGGCCTGGAGCTGCCGGACCGCGAGTGGACCTGGGCCGACCTGAAGAAGATTGCGGTCGAGGTCAACAAGAGGAGTGGCGGCAAGCAGTTCGGCGTCGACGACAGCGGTGGCGCCACCCTCCAGGCCTTCGAGGTCTTCGCCCACGAGAAGGGCCAGCCGTTCTTCGCCGCTGACGGCAAGACGCTCGGCTTCACCCCGGACACCCTCCAGGAGTGGTGGGAGTTCTGGGCCGAGATGCGCAAGGACAATGCCTCCCCGGCCGCAGCGATCACCTCGGCCGCGCACAACGACCTCACCAAGAACGGCGTGGTCATCGGCAAGACGCTGTTCACCTTCGACTCCGGCGTCTACGGTGCGGGCGGCGCGATCACCGACGCGAACCTGGACTTCCTGCCCACCCCGCAGGGCGACTGGTCGGGCGCCCGCGAGGGCAACTTCGTCAACGGCGGCGTGCTGCTGAGCGCCGCCAAGGCGAGCAAGCACATCGCCGACTCGGTGAAGATCATGAGCTTCTTCGCGCAGGACGAGACGGCGATCAAAAACATGCAGATGCTACGCGGCTTCCCGCCGACCGAGAAGTCCCGCGCCCTCATCTCCGCCGGACTGTCGGACACCGACAAGAAGTCCATGGACATTGCCGACTACATCTCCAAGCGGGTCACCAAGGCGAGCAACGCGCTGCCGACCCCCCAGCCGCCGCCGAACGGCGCCGACCAGATCTGGGACCTGCTGTTCCAGTCCAACCTCGCCATCGCCTTCGGCAAGAAGACGATCAAGGCGCAGCTCGGCGAGTTCTTCGACCAGGCGACCGGGATCCTGGCCGAGTAGGCCGCGCAGCACATCTGAACACCGGGACAGGGCCAGGGAGATGAGTATGACCACCGCGCAGACGAGGTCGTGAAGGAGCAGTCCGCTCCCACGACCGCGTCCGACCAGCGGGAGCGCGACCGCATGCGCCGCCGCCTCGCCAGACGGCGGGGCGGGGGCTGGTGGCCGTACCTCTTCCTGGCCCCCCGCGCGGCTACGGCAACCCCGACGACGGCTGGCACCGCCTGATCACCTCCACCGCACTGGAGGCGGATCCGGCACCCGGCTCCCCCGAAGGCCTGAACGTCTTCGCCGTCCGCTACGGCCCCTCCCGCCCCTTCACCCCGGCATTCGAACACGGACCGGCGAGCCGGACGGTTCACACCGAGACGTTCACCGCACTGATCGCGAATCCCGCGGGCGATGCGCGAGGGGAACCCGAGCTGGAGCTGCGCGCCCGCTGACCGCCGCCCCGACGACCAGGTCGGCGCGGTCCCGGGTCGCGGCGACCAGCTCGGCGTTGCGCTGGTCCGTGCCGAGCACCCGGGCCACCGCCGTGTCGTGATCCTTGCCGAACTCCTCGTGGCGGGCGACGAGACGGCGTACGCGCTCGGCTTCGTCGAGCTCGCAGAACCACACCTCGTCCAGGTGCGACCGTACGCGGACCCATGCCTCGTCCGGCAGGAGGAGGTAGTTGCCCTCGGTGATGATCAGGCGGGCGGTGGAAGGGACAGGTATGGCGCCCGCGAGGGGCTGCTCCAGGGTCCGTTCGAAGCCCGGCGCGTAGACGACGCCGTCCTCCTCGTCGCGCAGCCGGCGCAGCAGCGCCGCGTAACCCCCTGCGTCGAAGGTTTCGGGAGCACCCTTGCGGTCGCGGCGGCCGAGGCGGTCCAGCTCGACATCCGCGAGATGGAAGCCGTCCATCGGCACGTGCGCGACCCAGTCGGGCCCGTCACCGTTCAGCCGCCGGACCAGGCCCTCGGCGAGCGTCGTCTTGCCCGCGCCGGGACTTCCGGTGATGCCGAGGATCGCGCGCTGCCCGGGACGGACGAGCGACGTCGCCCGCTCCAGGAGGTCGTCCAGGGCCATAGGGATGAAGATGGCGGGTTCCATGTCATCAGTATCAGGGCAAAGGGCTGGAATTCGGCTACCCTGCAACGATCCGAGGTCCCCGGCCGGTCATGCTGCATATGCTCATGAGGCTGTTGAATATCGGTCGATAACTGGCGAAGCAGCCGCCACCCACGGGGAGAACGTCATGTCGAAGCAGAGCCCTACGTGTGCACCCCGCAGCTACCGGGCGTACTTCGATCATCTGCTCGGCTGCCAGAAGTGCAGTGCGCCCCCGAGGCGATGTGACGAAGGTAGCGCGCTGTACCGCACCTACCGGGCCGACTTGAAGAAGTCATGAGCGCCGAGAGGTGCGGCCGGAGATTTGGACCGACCGTCCGGCCGCGCCTCGCCACGTCAGTCGCGGGCGACGCCCGGTGCGATGTCCTCGTACTGCTGCTTCACGGGAGTCACCCTGCGCGCGGTGGCTTTGGTCGTGGCCGTGGTCGACGGCTTGCCGCAGAACGCGGATTCCAGGGTGCCGGCCATGGTGTTGAGCACGGTGGCGTTGTTGGAGGTGTTGGCGAGCGCGGCGACGCTGCGCTTGCCGTCCTTCGAGGTGAAGGCGTACGTGTAGTAGCCCTGCACGGTGCCCGTGTGCCCGTACACGGAAATGCCGCAGGACAGGTCACGGCGGCGCAGGCCGAGGCCGTAGCCCTGGGTGCTGTTGACCGTCGTCCACTGCTGCATCTGGGTGAGTTGCGTGGCGGACATGAGCTGCCCGCCCATCAGGGCGGAGAAGAACGTGTTCAGGTCCCGCGTGCTGGAGACGATCGCGCCCGCGCTCTGTGCCCAGGACAGCGTCTGCTCGGTGGAGTCCACCAGCGCCGCACCGGTCTCGTCGGGCGTGAGATAGCCGTTGACGTGGCGGCCCGGGACGGCGGTGTGGGGATGAACGTAGAGGGTGTCGCTGAGATTCAGCGGCGTGAAGATGCGCTTCTGGTACTCCGTGGCCACGGCGTGGCCGGTGAGCTTCTCGATGAGCATGCCCGCGACGACGAAGTTGGTGTTGGAGTACGAATAGGCCGCGCCCGGCGTGTTGTCGAGAGGCTTCTTCAGGGACAGGTTGACCAGGTCCTGGTAGCTGAAGACCTTGTTGCGGACCGCCTCGAAACCCGGGACCGTCTGCGCGAACATGTCGTTGGTGTAGTCGTACAGCCCGCTGCGGTGGCTCAGTACATGGCGCACGGTGATCCGGTCGTCTGGCAGCAGCCCGGGCAGATAGCTGTTCACCGGGGTGTCCAGACTCAGTTTGCCCTCGTCGACCAGTTGCAGCAGGACCACCGCGGAGAAGCTCTTGGTGACGCTGCCGACGCGGAACCGGTCGGTCGTGATGACGGCCCGCCCGGTGTCCCGGTCGGCGACTCCCTCGGCCCACAGGTGGACCGTGCCGTTGTCGTCGACGCGCACCATCGCGCCGGGGGCTCCCTGGGTCAGCGCGGAGTGCAGTACGCTCCGCAGCCCGGCGTCGTCCGGCGCCGCCGCCTCCGTGCCCGCGACGTCCGTGGCGGCCGCTTGCGCGGGCACAGCCAGGAGGGACAGCAGCACCGCGCCCAGCGCCGTGGCTGAGCCCACCGTTCTCGAGACCATCTGATTCTTCTCCCGGTATTTCTCTGCGTACCGCGCCGCGGATGCGGCGTCGGCACCATCTCTACGCGCCGACCCGGCACGCGGGTCGCATTGTCCAGGGGTGAATGTGAAGGTGAGTCGGAAAGTGGCCAGTCAGCCGCCGAAGAGCTGCGTCCAGTACGTGCCCGCCTTGCCGCCGCCCGCGAGGCCGATGCCTATGTGGGTGAAGGCGGGCTTGAGGATGTTGGCGCGGTGGCCGGGGCTGTTCATCCAGCCGCGGACGACCTCGGTGGGGGAGCGCTGGCCGCAGGCGATGTTCTCGCCGATGGTGCGGCGGGTGGAGCCGGCCGCGGCGGCCCGGTCCCAGGGGCGGCTGCCGTCGGGGGAGGTGTGGGAGTAGAAGGCGCGGGTCACCATGTCGGCGCTGTGAGCCTGGGCCGCCGCGGTCAGCAAGGGGTCGACGGCCAGCGGCGGCAGGCCTCCCGCGGCTCGCTCGGCATTGGTCAGCGCGACGACCTCGTTCGCCGTCCGCGCCAGGCCGTCGGCGCTGAACGGCCGTGCCCACAGGGCCGTCCAGTACATGTCGCCCGAGCGGTGGTCGGCGACGTACGCGAGCCCCGCCTGGCGGTACGCGGGCTCGTACAGCGTGAGCCGGGACTGCTCGGTGGACAGGCAGTACTCCACGAACTCGGCCGGTGTGCGCGGGCCGGAGACGAGGTGCTCGCCGACGGTGAGATACGCGTAACCGGCGGAGGTGACGCGCTGGTACACCGAGATGCCGTTCGCGCTCTCGGAGCTGAGGAGCCGGCGTGCGGCCATGTCGGAGGCGTGTGCCCGCGCCGCGGCCGCGAGCCGCGCGTCGAGGGAGACGGGCGGGGAACCGGCCGCGGTGCGGACCGAGTTCACCAGATCGAGGAAGCCGTCCGGGTCGGGTGCCGCGACCGGCGTCGCGTCGTCCGCGGCGACATCGACCCCGAAGTCCCGCGCTATGCCGGCCAGCCCGTCCGCGTAGCCCTGGCCGAGCGCGCGCAGCTTCCAGGTGGTGCCGCGCCGGTAGATCTCGGCGAGCAGCAGCACGGTCTCGCGCTGCGGACGCGGCGGGGTGAACCGGGCGACGGTGCGGCCGCCCGGACCGGCGAGGTGCAGGGTGGGAGTGGGCAGTCGGCCCAGCGGTGTACCGGGATCGGCGGGGCTGATGACCACGGTGACGCGGCTCGCCCCGGCCCGCAGGGCCGACGGGTCGATGGTGAGGTGCTCCGCGACGAGCCGGGCCCCCGGCGCGGTCGGCTGGTTGTAGAACACGAAGTCACCGTCGCCGCGCACCTTTCCGCTGTCATCGGTGATGAGCGCGGAGACGTCGAAGGGACCCGGCACCCGGATCGTCAGGGTGCCGCCCGGCAGGGGCACATTGCCCCCGGGAACCAGCTCGCTCATGGTGCCGCCCGTCGAAGTGATGATCCCTGCGGAGCTCCGGCGCGGGCGTCCACGCCTCCGGCCCGCTCACCACGTCAACGTCCTGTTCTCGTACGAGGGTTCCCACTGCCCTGTACCTCGATCACCTCGCCACGGCGCAACGAGCGCAGCGCCAGCAGGAGTACGCCGATGTCGTCCAGGTAGATCGGGTCCGGCAGCAGATCGGCCGGGAGCAGGAGGTAGGCGACGGCGCCCCAGAAGACCCAGCGGGGTCCGGTCGGGAGTCCGGCACGGCGCAGGTCTCGGCGGGTACGGACGAGCCGGATCAGGAGGGCGATCGCCGCCCCGAGTACGGCGGCGGCCAGGACCGCGACGATGGCGACCACCGTCCATGTCGTGGAATCCATGAGTACGTCCATCCGTCCAGGGCTCGCGGCGGGCTGTTCCTCCCTGTCGTCTTCCCACCCGCGGGGTTCGTATCGCTCCCGGTTCGGCCAAGTGTGGGAAGCGGGCCTCCTATACGCTGTCCGGCAGGTCGCTTCGGCAGATGATGAAGTCGTCGAAGACATGCCGCCCCGGCCGGTCGCCGACGGACGCGATCGCCGCGCGGATGTCCCGCAGTTGCTCCACGGCCATCTGGAGCGGTGGTTCGTCGGGCTGGTACGTGGTGCGGATGGGATAGTCCCGACCCGGCTGTCGGGTCATTTCGATGTGACAGCCCAGCACATGCGTGACCGGCCGACCGGCACAGAAGTCGATCAGGCGGTCGACGGTGCGGGTGAAGGCCGCCCAGTCCTCGATGTACAGGCGGCCGGGATAGACCGTGTCGCCGGTGAGCAGGAACCCGGTCCAGGGGTCGAAGAACGACACCGCCGCCTCGTGATGCCCCGGCGTGGCCAGGCACTCCAGCACCCGGCCGCCGAGATCGACCCGCGCGACACCGTCGGGATCGTCGTGGAACCCGAAGAACTCCCAGGCACTGTCGCGGGCCGCGTCCACGACCGTGGTGCCGGGACGGTCGGCGAACTGACCGTCCCCCGCGACGTGGTCGCCGTGCGGGTGGGTGTGCAGCACCAACAGCTCGTACCCGTCCCGGGGATGGGCGGCCAGCCAGGTCTCCATCACCTCGTCCACCACGCGGCGCAGCGGGAAGTACGCGGCCGAGGCCGTGGCGCCGGTGTCGATCAGCACGGCCCGTGCCTCGCCGAACAAGAGGAACAGGAAGGGTGCTTCGTAGTCGATCGCCATGTTCTGCCGCAGGATCACCGAGTGCGCGTCGTACGGGTACACCTGAATGTCGGGATCCGTGTTGTGCTTGGCCGACGGCGAGCCGTGGATCCACCGCACATCGAGGGTCGGCTCCTGTGCGGATCCCACTTCTCCACCAGCGGTACCGGTCCTCCACCTCTGCATGTCCACGACGTCTCCCGGTCATGATCCCGCCGGGACCACCACCTGGGCCCGGGACCTCAGTTTCGCGCGGTGTTGTTGTCCACGAGGGCCTGGGTGACCGCTCGGATGCTGCGGGCGATGTGGTTGAGCTGCAGCACCTCGGCCGCGTACATCTTGATCGTGTGTTCGATGACCGACTCGTGCAGGCCGAGGGCGGGCAGTTCGGTTCGGGCGGTCTGCAGGGCGGTGCGGGCGACCCGTATCTCGTGCTGCACCTGGATCTGCGCGTGGCGGCCGAGCAGAACGGGATGCTTGATCAGCGTCGGATAGCTCGCGTAGCGGGCCGGCACCAGGTCGCGCAGCCACTTGGTCGCCGATCGCTCCCAGTCGAAGCTGCCGGGGGTCTTGACCTGGCATGGCCAGTCCGCGGTGATCGGTGAGTACGTCAGAGCCATGTTCATCGCTTCCGGGTCACGTCGGCGGCAAGGTGGTCAGCGGTTCTGGGGCGGCCCCGGTCTAGGGGATGGCCGGGGCCGCCACCACGGGCGCCCGCTCGCGCGGGGCTCGTCCGACCACCAGGGGCCCATGCGGGTAGGAGCGGACGGCCCCGAGTGGTCGTTGGGAAGTATTTATATATACCGCCGGATACGCAAGAACATGAAAAAATTCACGTGAGATTTGGTGTGAATGATCCTGTGATGCCAGAGGGGCAGGGGGCAGACTGCGCAGTTCAGTCCTCAGTTCAGTCCTTGAGGAAGAACTGGTGCTGCTCGGCGATCTGCTCGTAATCCTCAAGGCGTGCCCGGGTCCGCTCCGGATCGGCGTCGCTCATGGCCTGGAGGAGTGCCGCCGACATGACGACGGGGGCGGCGTAGGAGTCGAAGACGAGGCGTGATCCGGTGCCGATGGTGAAGGTGACGTCGGCCTCGTCGGCCAGCGGTCCGAGCGCCAGGTCGGTGATCAGGGCCACCCGCAGACCCGCACTGCGCGCGACGCGCACGGCGGTCAGTGTTTCCTGGGCGTGCCGGGGCATCCCGAAGGCGAGCAGCCAGGTGCCGCCCGCCTCGCGCGACTGGAGCAGCGCGTCGTACGCGACGCTGCCGCCGCGTGTGACCAGCCGGACGTCGGGGTGGATACGGCGGGCGGCGTACGCGAAGTACTCCGCCAGTGACACGGAGATACGCAGCCCCAGCACGGTGAGCGGGGTCGACTGCGACAGCGCCCGGCCGACGGTGATCACCCGATCCGGGTCGGCGAAGTCCCGCCGCAGGTTCTCCAGGTTCTCGATCTCGGCGTCCACCGCCGCCTGCAGCTCGTTGGTGCCGTCCTGCGCGGGCGCGGCCGGGGCGCCGGCGAGTGTGCTGAGCGCGATGGCCTGGAGTTTCTCGCGCAACGCGGGGTAGCCGCTGAAGCCGACCGCGGCGGCGAAGCGGGTCACCGAAGGCTGGCTCACCCCGACACGTTCCGCGAGATCGGTGATCGACAGGAACGCCGCCTCGGTGATGTGCTCGATCAGATACTGGGCGATCTGGCGCTGGCCGGGCGAGAGCCGGGGCCCGTCGAACAACTCCCTGAGCTGGGACGTGGGAGCCGCGCCCGCCACCGGAACCGTCTTCCCCGAGGTGATCGCGGACGCCTGCGCGCGTGCCTGCTGCGGCGATGGCACCGATGTGCCTCCTTCGTGTCCCACGAGGATTCAACATAGCTCACGGCCCGTGCTGACCAGGGAATGGACGACCACGCGCAGTAGCCCGGCGAGCGGGGTCCGTGTGCAAGAACCCGGCCTGCGGCTGTTCGGGCGACGCCGACCACAACGCAGCCCGGAACGTCCTGCACCTGTACCGGATGGGCCTACGCGATCGAGACCGCTGCCCCCGCCGTATGCCTGCGGCGGGGGCACTCTGGGGCCGGTCGGTCAGGGCTGTGCGGTGAGCGTGAAGCTCTGTTCGGAAGAGGCGTCGCAGCCGCGCTGGGTGAGCTGGACGCTGTTCGTCGAGGCACTCGCCGCACTCAGGCACTTGCCGCTGTGGCGGGCGACGAAGTGGTACCGCCCGGTGGCCTCCTTCACGGGCTGCCACTGCTGGTTCTGCCCGCTCGAGTAACTCCACAGCTGGAGCGGCGCGTTGTCGGCGGTCGAGACATCGGTCACGTCGATGACCTGCTGTGGATTGCCGCGGATGGTGATCCGCATATAGCCACTGTCGGTCGAGCGGAACTGGAACTGCTGTGCCTGAGTGCCGTTGCAGGCGTACTGCTGGATCGCGGTCCCGTTCGCGGTGGCGGCCGAACGGGCGTCCACGCAGGTGCCGTTGGCGGCATTCGTCAGCGAGTACCAGGAGGTCTCGGAGATCGAGTCCACCGGGGGAGGGGTTGTGTCGGCCCCGCCCAGCCACTTCAGCCCGTCCAGCAGGAACCGGTTCTGTGTCTCACTCGCGAACGTCGACGACAGACGGGTGTTGGTCGAGTAGTTCATCGCGTTGTGGCCGAAGTTCGCGTACAGCATCTTGTACTTCGTGTTGGTCCACAGGATCGGGTAGTAGCCGCTGTACCAGGACTGGTTGGGATCCGTGCCCAGGGGGAAACTGCTGGGGTCGACCGAGGCGAGGATCTTGATGTCCGGGTTCTGCCGCAGGTCGTTCGACCAGCTGTACCACTCGCTGACCGACGAGGTGAACGTCGCGGGCAGGTTCTTGGTCGAGGCGTGCGTACGGTCCTCGACCTTCAGGACCGACGTCGTCGGACCCCAGGTGTTCGACTTGAAGTTGCCGCTGCCGAGGAACTGGTTGTGGTACCACGGCCAGTCCGCCGCATTGGTCGTGAAGGCCGAGACATGGAAGCCCATCCAGGCGCCGCCACCCCGCATGTACTGCTCGAAACCCGTCCGTTGGGCAGCCGTCTGCGGCAAGTCGTCCAGGAACAGCACGACTTGGTAGGCGCCGACACCGCCGTTGCTGAGCAGGTCCCAGTTGTTGCTGGCCGTGTAGGTGAAGCCGTTCGCCGCGGCCTGCTTGGGGAACCAGTCGTTCGCCTCCTTGACGAAGTCGATGTGCGCCGCGTCCCAGGTGCCGCTGTAGAGCGCCAGCACCTTGAACGGTGTCGCGGCGGTGCCCGCGTGGGCAGCGGGCGGGGCTGCCAGGCCGAGCAGCGTCGCCAGGAGGACGAGGAGCCGCAGGACCGCGCGCGCCGGACCGGATCTGATGGTGTGCATCGGACGTTCCTTCCCGTACGGGTCAGGGGTAGCTGACGAGATTGGCGACATTGGTGGAGGAGTTGGACGGGCCGCCCCTGTCGTTGATGACGTGCCGGATCGTGCCCGTACCGCCGAGTGAGACCGTCACCATGTCCTTGAAGCGCACGTTCGCGTTGTTCGGCGCCTCGATGGCGCGCTCCGCGGCCACGCTCGAGTTGACGTTGAAGTAGCAGTAGCTGCCGAAGCCGTACACCTGGTGGCTGGTCACGGAGTTCGCGACCTTGTAGGCGGCGTAGCCCTGCGTCGAACCGTTCATCCAGGACGACTGGTTGGGCGGGTCGTACGGCATCTCGTTCTGGTAGAAGTACGTCCGGCCGCCATTGCCGTTCCAGATGGTCTGGTATTTCTGGTAGTGCTCGACGAACAGGCCGTACATCGTCGCGTCGTCGCCATTGACGACCAGTCCGGTGTCGGCGGTGTTGCTCGTCCAGCCCACCCCGCTGCCGTGGTCGGCGCGCCACAGCCACAGGTGGTCGCCGATGACGTCGTCGCTGTTGATGGTCAGGCTGGTGGTGGCCTTGCCGACGCCCGGGCCGCCGATGCGGAAGAAGACGTCGTGAAGGGAGCTCGGGTTGGCGCTGTGGTCCGCGGAGGAGCCGCTCGGCCCCATCTCCATGAGCTGCGCGGAGTTGGTGGTCCCGGCGTCGATCAGAAGCCCGGCGAGCTGGACACCGTTCACGTCGGCGACCGTCATCGCGGTGATTCCGTTGTCGGGGATGAGCGTGGCGAGGCCGAGGCCCAGGACGACGGTGTCGGCCCTGGTCACCTTGAGTGTCTGGTCGAGGTGGTAGACACCCGGCGTGACCAGCAGGTTCTTGCCCTGAGCGAGCGCGTCGTTCATCTGCGCGGCGGTCGCGCCCGGCTTGACGATGAAGAAGTCGGCGATGGGCAGTGACGTGCCCGCCGGGGTGCCGGAACTCCAGGTGGTGCCACTGGTGTTGGTGCGCACGGAAGGCACGAACACCTTCCAGGCGCCGGCAGAGTCGACGTACAGGAAGGGCTTCTCACGCGTCACCGGCGCCTGGTCGACCGTGGTGTACGGCGGGCTCGGGAAGCTGTTCGCCGGAGCGTTCTTGGAGCCGACGAAGACCATGTTCCAGTTGGAACCGGTCCAGCTGCCCCATTCGGTATTCCGCGACAGCCACTGCTGCTGCGAACCGGAGTTGACCTGACCGTCGACCTTCGTGTCGGCCATGTAGCCGCCGCTGGACCAGCCGCCGTCGTCCAGCGCGAGGTTGCCGCGCAGATGCATCCGCCGGTACGGCGCTGCCTGCGACACCGCCCAGCGGTCCGAGCCGTTGGTCGGAGTCACCGACAGGTTCTCCGCCGACCGCCAGAAGTTCTGCGTGGCGTTGCCCTGGAACCAGTCCGCCTCGGCGTGCACCGAGCCGCGGATGTTCACGTCGTCGGGGGACAGGCCCAGACCGGCGACCTGGGTGTAGAAGCCGACGTTGGCGTTGGCGTCGTACGTACCGGGCTTGAAGAGGAAGGCCTTCCGGGCGGTGCCGAACTGGTTGGTCTCCTGCTGGGAGAAGGCCGAGTTGAGGCTGCTCTGGATCGTCGCGGTGGGCGTCGACGGATCGAAGACGGTGACGTTCGGGCCGAGGTCAGGGGTCCCGGGCGGCGGCGTCGCATCGACGGGATTGACGTAGAAGGACTGCGCCGCCGTGCCGTTGCACGTGTACTGAGCCAGCTGCACACTGTCCGCGGTGGAGGCGCTCGGCACGTCGAGGCACTTGCCGCTGTTGCGGTTCACGAAGTGGTAGGCGCCACTGGACTCCGCCACGGCCTGCCACTGCTGGTTGTTGCCGCCGCCGTACGTCCACAGCTGCACCAGTGCGTTGTCCGCCGTCGAGACGCCGGTGACGTCCCAGGCCTTGGTGGCGTCGGCGCGGTTGTCGACCTGGGAGTATCCGCCGGACGTGGTCGCGAACTGCCACTGCTGGGCCTGGCTGCTGTTGCACGCGTACTGCTGGACCGCGGTGCCGTCCGCCGTCGCGGCGGCGCGCGCGTCGACGCACTTGCCGCTGCCCGCGTTGACGACGGTGGCCCAGCCGGTGGGCAGCGCGGCGGCCTGCGCGGTCGCCTCGTCCTGCGCGGCGAAGGCGACGCCTGACACCGTTGTCGCCACGAGGGCGACCACGGTCAGCATTTTCGGTATCCGGTGGCGGCCGGACTTATTTCCGGATCTGGACACGTGGGATCTCCTGGGCTGGTGGGGGGTGGGGTGGGGAAGGTCAGCCGGTGTACTTCGCGAAGACGCGCGTGTAGTCCCAGTCCTGCTGGCTCACTCCGGAGCAGCTGTCGGCGACACCGCTCGTGCACGGCCGGTCGCGGTTGACCGACCAGAAGGTCAGCCGCGCCAGGTGGTGCTGTTGCGCGTAGGCGAGGATGGTCTGGAAGTCGGCGACGGTGACCGTCTCGTTGACGTCGGTGATCCCGTTCATGGAGGAGATGCCCATGTCCCGGTACGCCTGGTCGTCGCTGTAGCCGTAGGCGTTCTTGAGGGCCGTCTTCAGGCCCTCCGCGGCCCGCTGGGTGAGTGTCCCCATGTTCTGGCCGGCTCCGCCGAAGTCGAACGGCATGATCGTCCAGCCGTCCACGGTCAGTCCGGACGCCGCGGCCCGGTTGATGAGGCCCGTATCGGGGCCGGACTGCCCGGTGCCGATGGTGACGTACACCTTGATGCCCGGGTTGTTCGCCTTGATGGTCTTCAGGGCGTCCACGGTGCGCTGCTGCACCGTCGTGTTGCTGTAGGCGTCGGCCTCGATGTCGATGTCGATGGCCTTGAGCCCGTAGGCGTTGATGACCTTCTGGTACGCCGCTGCCAGCTCGCCCGCGCTGGAGCAGGAACTCTCCAGCTTGTTGCCGCTGTACCCGCCGAACGACGGGATGATGTCACCGCCGTTCGCCCGCACGGTGGTGACCGTCTGCTGGTCGACGCCGCCGGTCAGCGGGCGGCTGCCGTCCCACTGCGGGTTGCAGTAGCCGTTGCTGAGCACGAAGGCCAGCGTGAACCACTTGACGCCGGTGGCGTTCATGACGGTGGTGGGGCTCGGCGGGCTGCCCCAGCCGTTGTAGAGGTACGGGGCGACGGCCATCGGCGCGGAGGGGGGCGGGCCCCCGTCGGCGGCGGGCGCGGTCCACTTCTGGTTGGCGGCGCCGGTGCAGCTCCAGATCTGTATCGGGGTGCCGTTGGCCGAGGTGTTCCCCGTGACGTCGGCGCACTTGTCGGCCTGCGGATTGACGATGTCGCGGGCAGCGCTCACCGTCCACTTCTGGTTCGCGCCGCCGCCGCAGTCCCACAACTGGAGCCTGGTGCCGTTCGCGGTCGCATTGCCGGTGACATCAAGGCACTTGCCGAGGGCGCGTATCGTCCCGTCGGAGCCGACGGACCACTGCTGGGCCGCGGTGCCGTTGCAGTCGTAGAGCTGTACGGCCGTGCCGTTCGCGGAGTTCGCCCCGGCGACGTCGAGGCACTTGCCCCCGAGTCCGCTGATGGTGCCGGTGGCGGCCGCGACGGGCGACACGCTGAGGGCGCCGGCCGAGAGAGCGAGCACCGCGGTGGTGAGGGTTCCGCGCAGTGCGGTGGAGTACGCAAGGGAATGTCTGGTCATCACGGGAGATCACAGCCCTTCGCAAGTGGCTGATGGTGGGGGGTCATATCCATGAACATTGAGCGCATTCATGGAGCTCCGGTGACCGGTGAACCTAAAGGTCTGAACCAGACACGTCAAGGCATGAAGCAAAGGAGCCCAGTAATTGGGCTCCTCGCAGAAGGAGTTGAACGAGCGGTGGAAGCGCTTACGGGAACAGGCGCTTGAGGAAGGTGTTGTCGTACACCCCGTGCGGGTCGAGTCGGTCCAGGACGGCAGTCGCCTCGGTCCAGCCCGGTCCCGTGCCGTCGTCGAAGGACATCGGCACGGCGGTGCCCAGGACCTCCTCCTCCGACCAGGCGGCCTCGTCCGTGTAGGCCCAGCCCTTCGACCACTCGACGCGGGTGAGGGCGTACTCGCCGTCGTACGTCGCGAGCAGGAACCGCTCCAACTCCCGGTAGAACGCCTCCGCGTGGGGCGTACCCGGCAGGGTCAGGACGTCCAGCCAGACCGCGGTGTCCCACTCGGGGTGATCCTCACGGGGCCGCAGCGCGGACAGTGACGGGGCGTGTGCGCCGGGTGTCGCGACGTCGGACGGGTCGTCGAGGCCGGTCACGCGGATCTCGACCTGACCGTTGACGGGATAGCGCCCCGCGGCGGCGTAGGCGGCCAGCCGCTCCCGGAAGAAGGCCGTGAACTCCGCGATGACGCGCTGCACTTCGGCCCGCGAGGTGAGCACGGCGTAACCGTTGGCCGTCACCCGCAGCGTGGTGGGCTTGATGTAGAGCAGGGTGTTCTTGGACGGCCCCCAGATGTCGGCGGACAACGTCGTCGTCAGACCGAGGACGGCCGCGTCGAGCTGGGCGTTGCCCAGGACCGGGGCCAGGTACCAGGCCGCGTCGGACATGATTCGTCCGGCCAGATCCGCCACGAGGGTCGGGATGTTGTCGGAGAAGGGGTAGTTGTAGGGCGAGGTCACCCGGCGCGAGGTGAGCGGGCGCCGTGGGGCGACGCTCCACACCTTCAGCCAGGGGAACTCGGTGAACGCGAACCAGATCGCTTCGGCGCGCCCGGACTCGTCCAGGAAGCTCGCGAAGGTACGTCCGTCACCGCCCGGCGCCGCGAAGAGTTCGGCGGCGGGGATGTCGGTACGGCTGACGCAGCGCAGGTTGGTGTTCGCGCCCACCCGCAGTACGACCTCGGTGACCAGGGAGCGGCCGAGGTGTGTGAGGAGCGCCGCGCCGTCCGCGTCGTCGCGTTCGTACGTCCTCAGCACGTAGGCGTCGCTTTCCGCGTCCCACACCACCGCCGTCAACGACAGCACGAGATTGCTCAGCGAGCCGTACGTGTGCCCGGGCAGCCGACTCTCGCCGAGGGCCGGGACGGCGGTGCCGTGCGCGTCGATGGCCAGGGCGCCGCCGAGTGTGAGGTCGCCGGGCGCGGGCGTCGCGGTGAGTCCGAGACCGTGGTCCTCCAGGTGCCCGAGCAGTGCTTCGAGGGTGACACCGGAACCGGCTCGTACGGCGGCGGGGGTGGTGGACTCCACCGACAGACCGGTGAGGTGGGTGGCGGTGTCGACCAGCAGCACCGGGGCGCCGGGCGCGGTCCCCGCGGGGATCGTCAGCGGCGACCAGCCGTGGGAGCAACCTCGGGCGCGCACCGTCCAGCCGTGTTTCCAAGCCCAGTTGACCACGGCGACCACTTGGTCGGGGTCGGCCGGCGCGCAGGCCCACAGCCCCGTGGCGGTGATCTCGCCGACCCAGTTGCGGTACGCGGACCGGTAGACGTCGACGTCCTCGGGGAACCCGGGCAGCTCGGCGGACGCGGCGGCGCGGTCCTGGAGCGTGAGGTGGGGCACCGCGGCGAGCGAGGCCGCGGTGAGCAGGAACCCCCGACGGGACCAGGGGGTGTTCTCTTCACTTCCTATATGGTCGCTCACGCGGTTCACGGTAGGTGACGGTTGACACGCATCACCACCCTGTCAAAACGATTCATCCATGTGGGTGAATAACTCGCTGTTGCCACCGCGCCCGAGGGCCGCACCTGATCTCAGCGGGTGTGACGTCCTGCGCAGCGGCGGGAAGATGTCAGACTGACGGCATGGACGAGCGTGAATTCGGCAGGTCAGGTCAGAAGGCATCAGTCATCGGTCTCGGCACGTGGCAACTCGGCGCCGACTGGGGCGACGTGAGCGACCCGGACGCCAGGGCGGTGTTGGAGACGGCGGCGGAGTCCGGGGTGACGTTCTTCGACACCGCGGACGTGTACGGCGACGGGCGCAGCGAGCAGACCATCGCGTCCTTCCTCAGCGGCCGTCCCGATCTGCATGTCATGGTGGCGACGAAGATGGGCCGCCGGGTCGAGCAGATCCCGCAGAATTACGTCCTCGACAACTTCCGGGCGTGGAACGACCGTTCCCGGCGCAACCTCGGCGTCGACCGCATCGACCTGGTGCAGTTGCACTGTCCGCCGACCCCGGTCTACTCGTCGGACGAGGTGTTCGACGCGCTGGACACGCTGGTCGAGGAGGAGCGGATCGCCGCGTACGGCGTGAGCGTCGAGACGTGCGACGAGGCGCTGACGGCGATCGCCCGCCCGAATGTGGCGAGCGTCCAGATCATCCTCAACCCGTTCCGTTTGAAGCCGCTGCGGCAGGTGCTCCCGGCGGCACGGGAAGCGGGCGTCGGCATCATCGCCCGTGTCCCGCTGGCCTCCGGGCTGCTCTCCGGCAAGTACACCAAGGACACGGTGTTCGCGGACAACGACCACCGGACGTTCAACCGCCACGGGGAGTCCTTCGACCAGGGCGAGACCTTCTCCGGAGTCGATTTCGTGACGGGCGTGGAGGCGGCGGGCGAGTTCTCCGCCCTTGCCCCGGAGGGTTGGACCCCGGCCCAGCTGGCGCTGCGCTGGATCATCCAGCAGCCCGGCGTCACCACGGTGATCCCGGGCGCCCGCTCGCGCGAACAGGCCCGCGCCAACGCGGCGGCCGCGAAGCTGCCGCCGCTGCCGCAGCGGACGCTGGACGCGATCGAGGAGCTCTACGACCGGCGGATCAAGGAGCAGGTGGAAGGCCGCTGGTAGGGGATGGGTACAGCATCGTGAGGGTCGGGATCCGCACGGACGGCGCTTGCGGTGGGTATCGGCTCGGGGCTTGACGGTTCGGGCCTCGGCGGTTCGGGACGTTGGCCCTGACCGTGTCTTGATTGTTCCAGTGGCGGTGGCCGGTGCAGTGGGTCCGGTCACCGCCCCTGTGCGCCGAACCGGGCCTGGATCCACGGCGGATGAACCCGCCCGGCGGCTCGATCGCCCTGAGTGAGCCCTGTGTCGCGGCCGGGGCCCGGCTGATCACCCCCGCCCAAAACCCGTTCGCATGGGCTGCGCACACCGGGAACTCTCCTGGGTAAGAACGGCGTTGAGATCACGGAGAATGAAGCTATGGCCGAAGCTTCGGCCGGAATCAAGCGGACACCCAAGCCAATACGGAACCAAGTAAGCCTGAAACGACGCGATGTGATGCCCTTCACCCCGATGTGGCGGAAAGTGATGAATTCCTTACGGTCCTGACACGTATGGGAGGGGGCACAGCATCGTGAGACCGGCGGGAGGATCTTTCGTGCGACCGTTCACCCTCAACTACGCCTTGCCCACAGGGCATTCGGCCGCAATACCCCCGTACCACTTCGATGTCTGCCTGCAACTGAACGTGCTGCCGGACGGCCGTCCGGCCGTCAGTGACCGGGCCCTGCTGATGGCCACCGGCACGACCACCTCCACCGCAGGCTCCCAGACGCACTTCGACGACTGACGGCCACTCACGCAGATGACGGTACTGATTCTCACGGCGGAGCAGGACGTCACCGCCGACATGGTCGTGGCCAGGCTGCACGAACAGGGCGTTCCCATGGTGCGCCTGGACCCGGCGGATCTGCCGGGCAAGGCGGTGCTGTCCGCGGACTACGCGCACGGCGACTTCGACGGCTATCTCTCGGTCAACGGCCATGTGCTCAGCATGGGCGGCCTGCGCTCCGTCTGGGTGCGTCGGCCGGGTGAGCCGGCGGCGCACGCGGCGGAGCCCTCGCCGTGGCTCACCGCGGAGACCCGGCAGGCGCTGTTCGGGATGCTCTACTCCGCCTCGACTCGTTGGATGAACCACCCGCGCCGGGCCGAGCAGGCCCGGCACAAACCCTGGCAGCTGCGGGTCGCCCACGGCAGCGGCTTCGCGGTGCCGCCCACCGTCATCACGACCGCTCCGCGGGTGGCCCAGCAGTTCGTGGAGGAGTACCGACAGGTGGTGGTGAAGTCCGCCTCGGGGCCGCCGCCCGGCGAACCCGCGGTGGCCCTGCCGACCACCCTGATCGGCCCCGACGCGGACTTCTCCGGCGTCGCGGCCGGACCCGCGTTGCTTCAGCAGTACATCCCCAAGCGGGCCGACATCCGGCTCACCTCCATCGGCCCCCGCCTGTTCGCCGCCCGGAAGACCGCCGTGCCCGGGCAGGTCGACGGGCGCTTCGGCGACACCGGGCACAGCTGGGAGGCCACCGAGGTGCCCGGCCGCATCGCGCGCTCGGTCCAGGAGTACACGGCCTTCACCGGACTCGCGTACGCCGCCTTCGACTTCGCCGAGGACGAGGACGGCGTCTGGTGGTTCCTGGAGGGCAACCAGGGCGGGCAGTTCGGCTTCATCGAGCTGGAGACCGGTCAGCCCATCTCCGAGGCGGTGGCCCTGTGGCTGTCGCAGCGAAGGTCCGGAAAAGGCCGTTGACACCCGTCCGCCACCACCCCCGCAGCGGCGGACGGCGTGACCCGTTGACGTGAATGGCGCTGTTGCTCACGGGCTTTGAGATGCGTAAGCGTCCTCTGTCTTGGAACGTGACCGGAGCCTCTCAGCCCTGCCCCTCTCCCGTCGTCAACTCCTCGCCGCGGCAGGCGTCGCGGGCGCCGCCTCCGCCCTCGGCACCGCCCCCGCCGCGGCAGGCGGCGGCCGGGGACGACTGGCTCGAAGCGGGGCGGCTGATGCGACGGGACGGCTGCCGCGACGCCGGGTCACCGTGACGTGCCCTTGAAGGACTCCAGGAACACATCCAGGGCTTGCCGGTTGTCGGCGCTGTTCCAGTCCTCGGCCGGGGTGGTGTACCGGAGCGAGAAGCCCTTGCCGCCGCCGATCAGGAACCCGCGGCCGAAGGTGCGCTCACGCACCCCGTCGGACACCGAGAACCACTCCATGTCGGCGGCCTCGCGGGAGCGATAGGTCACCGCACGGATGGCGCCGATCCGCTGGTAGCCGATGGAGTCGTCGCGCAGGGACGCGTCCACGTCGCTCCAGACCGCGACCGGATCCGAGCCGAGCTGGGTGCTGTAGGTGATGGCCAGGGTGCGTGGGTCGTCGCTCGCGCCGAGGGTGACGCGGTAGGAGCGGTCGGGAGATTCGTCGGTCCGCAGGGGCTTCCAGCCCTGGGGAAGGTCGATGGAGAACCCCTGGGGCGCGTCGTAGCGGTAGAAGCCGGCCGCCTGATCCACGCCGGAGGTGGCGGACTGGGAAGGAGACGCCGAGGCGGACGGTGTCTGCCCGGGAGGAGTACCGGGTGCTGTCGGGTTGGCGGGGGTGGGTGCGGCGGACGGGCTGCCGGGCGCGGTGGGCGAAGGCGCGGCGCCGGACGCGGACGTACTCCGGTCGGACAGTCCGCCCGCCGCGATGAGCCCGGCGAAGCAGACCACGGTGACCGCCAGCGCTCCGCCCAGCAGCACCGGTCGGCTGACGGGCCGACCGCTCCGGGCCTGCCGTGCGTGCGGGGCTGCGACGTCTGTGTCCCGTACGAGGGGCAGAGTCTCCGTGGGCGCGGAGTCTTCGAGTTCCGCGTTGAGGATGCGCGTCAGTGCTTCGCGTACGACCGACTCGGGCACCCGCTCCACGGGATTCTTGCGCAGGAGTCCCTGAATGGCCGGACTGAGCGAACCAGCGTTCAGCGGGGTCCGGATGGGAAGCCGTTCCACGGCGCGGAGCGTGGCTTCGAGTCCTCCCCGGTCCCGGATGGCCGGACGCCCCTCGACCATCTCGTACATGATCGCGCCCAGCGCCCACAGGTCGGTGGCCGGTCCGCCGCCCTCGCCGCGGGCCTGCTCCGGGGAGGCGTACGAGGGGGTCGTGACGCGTGCGGACGAGGTGGCCCCCATCAGACCGAATCCGCCCACCGTGACCCCGCCCAGCTCCTGCACCCACACCTGCCCGGGGCTGAGGTCGCCGTGCGTGATCCCTTCTTGATGGGCGGCTCCCAGGACATCGAGAATGCCGAGCCCGATCCGGGCCACCCGGACGTGGTTCACGGGGCCGTGACCGAGCAGCGTGCTCAGGGGAACGCCCTCCGGCCGTGCCGTGACCGTCCACAGGAAACCGTTGTCCTCCACGACGTCGATGACGACGGCCACCCGCCCCGGGCAGACCAGCCCCAGAGCCTCGGACTCACGGGTGATCCGGACGGCGGTCCGCAGCTCCGCCTCCTCGCGCAGATGGTCCGGCAGCAGTGAGCGGGTCAAGGTGACCGGCCGCTCGGACTCGACGTCCTGCCCGTGCCACCCGTCGCGCCCCGTTTCCTGGTGGACGACCTCCAGCAGCCGATATCTTCCGGCGACCAACTCATCCGTGGAGACTTGCACCTTGACCATGGTCATCCCTCGCTGCGCCCCGGCTCTCACCTTTTCCGTTTGTACGGAGGATGTGACGTTGAGTGTTCAAAGGCGGGCGATACCAGAATCCTGTTTTTCCTGAATTCCTTTCGGGTTGCGCATGCGTGCGAAAAAACAGGCCCGTCATCCACCGCAGTTCATCTCACGGCCTCCTTGCCGATGTACGACTCGGCGAACGCGGCCGCCGCCGAGGGCGAGTCGAGGATCCGCCGCAGCCGGGCCTGGGCGGAACCCGTCCGGAAGGGATCGCCCGACGACGGTCCGTGGATCAACTCCGAGAGCCACTGCGAGAATTCCTGGTACTCCCAGACCCGTCGCAGACAGGCCGCCGAGTAGCCGCGCAGTCCGCTGTCGTCCCCCGTGCCGCAATACGCGACGAGCGCGTCGGCCAGCAACAGGGCGTCGTGCAGCGCGAGGTTCATGCCCTTGGCGGCGATCGGCGCGACCAGATGGGCGGAGTCGCCCGCCAGGAACAGCCGCCCGTACGTCATCGGCTCCACGACGTAGCTGTGCATGTCGAGCACACGCTTCTCGATCAGCCGGCCCTCGGTGAGCGGCGGGGCTCCGGCCACCGTCAGCCGGGCGTGCAGCTCCGACCACACCCGGTCGTGCGACCAGTTCTCCGCGTCGTCCCCGGGCGGGACTTCGAGGTAGTAGCGGGTGACCTCGGGGCTGCGGGACATATGGGCGCCGAATCCCCGTGGGTGGATGCCGAAGACGACACAGTCCGAGGACGGAGGGGCCTCGGCGAGCAGGGCCAGCCAGCCCACTCCGTAGTCGTACCGGGAGACGGTGCCCCGATCCGGTGTCACATAGGTGCGGGTCACTCCGCGCGCACCGTCGCAGCCCGCGATGATCCGGCAGTCGATCCGCCGGCGCTCGCCCGTTTCCGGGTCGGTGTACAGCACCGCGGGCCGGTCGCCGTCGATGCCCTGCAGGGCCACATCCCGTACGCCGAAACGGATGTCGCCGCCCCGCACGTCGGCGTATTCGCGCACCAGGTCGGTCACCAACAGCGGCTGTGGATACGTGAAGTGCCGGTCCCCGGTCAGCGCGGCGTACGGGAAGCGGTGCCGCTCGCCGTCGATCCGGAACTCGCATTCGCTGTGCGGCTGTGCCCGCTCCACGAGCCGGTCGGCCAGCCCCCGCTGCCGCAGCGCCCGCACCGCCCACTCCTCGATGAACCCCGCGCGGGGCCGCTGCTCGATGAACTCCCGGCTCTCGGTCTCGAGGAGCACGCAGTCGACGGAAGCGGCCCGCAGGATGTTGGCGACGGTGAGACCGGCCGGTCCGGCACCGATGATGACGACGGGGACGCGCTGGGCCGGCGCGGATGTGGGGGAGGGGATGACCATCCGAACATTATGACGGTGACGCGACAATTCTTTCCGGGCAACCCCCGCCGCGTTCCCCGGTGCCGGGGGAGTCGGATGCGGACGTAAAGAATCATGATGAACTTCCCGGCACTGCATAATTGAAGATTCTTTCTTCATATCGCTTTCTTCGGGCATTCCGCACCCCCTACCGTGAGGGCTCATCCGCTCGGGGGCGGAACGTGGACCGGCCGTGTCGGCGGCCGGAGCGTGCCGGGAGGTGTGCCATGTCCTTGGGGGAATTGACACGCAGCGCGACAGACGCGTCGGGTCTGATCGAGTTGTTGACGCGACATCAGCCGACGGGATCCGGCTCGGACCCCGCCGTCCGCGACGCGCACCGTCGCGCACTGGAGGCGCTGTACCGGGCCAGGGAAAGCGCTCAGGCACCCTTCAGTATCGGACTCACCGGCGAGATGAGCGTCGGCAAGTCACTGTTGCTCGGAGTCCTGCTGGGCCTGCCCGAACTGCTGCCGGTCGGCGAGGAGGCCGTCACCGCCAACGTCACCCTCATCCACGCGAAGGCAGGGGATCCGCAGCTCCATGAGTCGTACGAAACCGCGGTGCGGGTCGAGTACTTCAGTCCGGCGCAGACGGTGGGATACGTGCGTCACCTCAGGAAGGAGTTGGCGGACCAGGCGCGGGCCGCGGGACTCGACGACGCCGTGGTGCGGCAGCTGGAGCAGCTGCCGCTGCGCGACCCCGACTGCGGCGAGCTGATCCGCTTCCGGGACACGTACCTGAGCGGGGCCCTGGCCCAGCCGCTCGCCGGAGTGCTCGAGGAACTCCGGTCCCTGGACGCGGCGTTGACGCGGATGCGTGAATACGGTCCCTCGCTGCTCGGGCTGACCGCCCAACTCGGTGCCGACCACGCCCGGGCGGCACTCGTCCTGCCGGGCGCGGACGAGCGACGCGGCCGTGACCCCCGTACCCTCTGGACCTCGGGAGGCTCGCCCCGCCCGAGCACGTCACCCCGCCCGACCGCCTCGTCGGAGCCCTCCGCCGAGCTCTTGCGCGCGACGCTCCCGCTGATCCGCCGGGTCGTGCGGGAGGTCCATGTCGCGCCGTCCGTCTGGGATCTGAGCGACTTTCCCGGGGCCGAGCTGCGCTTCCTCGACTTTCCCGGGCTCAACAGCGACTTCAGCTCCGTACGGGACCAGTACGTGTGCGGCGCGGAACTGCACTCCGTACACAGTCTGCTCATCCTGCTGCACGCCGGAGACGGCGCCAAGGACACCCCGCAGCGCATCGTGCGCATGTGGCACTCGGCGCGGCGGACCGACGCGATGGAGGACTCCGTCATCGCGCTGATCAGCCGGTTCCACGACCTGCGCGTCGCCGAGACGACGCTGAACGGCTATCTGCACGACGACCGACCACTGACCCGGGAACGGCTGCTGAGCGGGATGAAGGTGCTGCGCGACCTGCTCGCCAGCGCCGAACGCCTGGTGACCTCCCCGCGGCAGCAGACGATGGCCCCGGGCGACCGCGTCCTGTTCACCTCGGCGATGCGGGCGCTGAGCACCGGGTATCGGACCGAGCGGCTCAGCAAGGAATTCGTCGACAAGTGCGACCTGGAAGCCCAGTTGCCGAAGGCCGACCGGCTGGCCGGCATCTGGTGCGACATCGGTCGACGGCTCACCACCGACCCGCTCGGCGGCGGCCTGGACCGGATGCTGACCGACTTCGCCGACGACGGCGGCGTACGGCGGCTGCGCCAGTCCCTGGCCACCCATGTCACCCGGCACGGGGCCGCGCTCCAGCTGGCCCAGTTCACCGGCCACCGTGTCGCCGCCGCCGAGGCGCTGCGGGAACTGCACACCGCCCTCGACGCGTCCGGTGACCGCGGCCGGGTCGACCACGGTGCCGAGACCGCGGTGCGCCAGCGACTCGTCGCCCTGCTCTCCGTATGGTCGGACGTACGCAACCGGGCCGGCTCGGAGCTGCTCGACGCCCGCCGACTGCATCCGGGCAGGACGGGGGACCCGCCCGGCGCCACGCTCTTCGGCGAACTGGAGCGGGACACCGCGCAGCGGGTCTACACCTGGCGGTCCTGGGCCCGGCTGCTCGACACGGTGCACGACGAGCACGTCGATCTCCGCCGACTCCACAGCGACCCCTCGGTCCCCGCGCGTACGGAGGACTTCTTCACGGAGTTCCGCGACGCGTGCCATGAGGCGGAGGCCGCCGGATCGGCCCGTCTGCTGAGCGCCGTGGAGGCCTGGCTGCTCACCCATCAGCAGCACGTGGTGGCCGCGGCCCGCGAACTGGGCACCGTGGTCACGGCCGAGGCGTTCGACCGGCTGCGCTCCGGCCCCGACGGGGACCGGCTGGTCGCTCTGCTCTCGCGGGCCACGAGCCTGCAGTGGGTACGGGACGAGGCGGAGAAGGCGCTGCGCGACAAGGAGCCCACGCAGGCGCAGACGGACGACGGCGTACTGCGCGACCGGTTCCCGCTGCGCCCGGGGCATCTGCTGCCCTGGCATCCGGACAGTCCCTTCGATCCCGTGGAGGACGCCGCGGCCCGCCATCAGATCGCCATCGCCCGGCAACGGCGCGAGATGGCGACGATGGTGCTCCGCCAAGCCCTGACCGGGCTGGTCCGTCGCCAGCGTCTGGTGGTGTCCCACCTGCACAGCGAAATCGGGGCCTTCACCACCGAGGTGCGGCAGGCGGCGCTGGCCGGGGCACTGATCACCGCCGTCGCCGGCGTGACCGATCGCGGCGGCTCGCTGACCGGGCTCGCCGAGCAACTGCGGCTGCGCGCGGCCGATTCCGTCTACACCTGGGAGCAGTCCCCGTGGAGTCCGCAGGACGGGGGGCCGAGTCTGTGGCCGGACGCGACCACCGGGCGCAACGAGCACGGCAGCGTGTTCCACATCGGTCCCGACGCGGGAGGCGCGCGATGACGCTGGAGGCCGGTTTCCTCGGCGACGGACACGAGCTGCGCCCCGATTCCTCCGGACGGTACTCGCTGCCCCCGGTCCTGCTGGCGATCGCGGGCGCGGGCGCCGGACCGGTGCTGGTGGAGGATTTCGGCTGCCACGCGGAGGGGCTGCCGCCGTCCGCGCGGCACTGGACCGCCCACCTGGCCGAGGCCTGGCGCGCCGTGGATCCTCGCGGGCGGCGCATCGACGCAACCCATGAGGTACGGCCGACGCCGGTGCGCCATCCGGGGTTCGTGGACGCTCACGGCCGTACGACCCTGCGCCTGGTGATCAACGTGAGGTACTACTCCGTCGACCCGCTGACCGGCCGGGAAGTACGGGGCATGCCCTACCTCAGTACCGCCTTCGCCACGGTGTCGTTCGGCGCCCCGCAACGGACGCCCGCGGGGGAGGAGACCGCCGCGGGAGAGGTGCCCGCGGCTGCCCGGAGTGGTCCGGCGCCGGCCGGCTCCCCGTCGCACATCAAGGCCCGATCGGTTCCCGCCGATACCGATGGCCCCGCCGTCCGGCCGAAGCGGAGGGTGGAGAACGCGAACGACGCGTTCCTGGGCCACGCGGCGATCGACTACGGCACCTCCAACTCGACGGTGGCGCTGTACGACGGTCAGTTCCAGGACCCTCAGCCCTTCTCGCCCGCCCAGGTCGCCCGGCTGCGCTCCGAGGTACTGGGGCGAGTGCTGGGCGAACCGTATCCGGAGCTCGTGCGGGAGGAATGGGAGTCGGTGCTGGCCCTGGCCCGGACCGCGATGAACGGGACGGGCACCGCGGACACGCGGTCGGTTGCCGAGGTCATCGGGTCCGAGACCGGCACCACGGGCCTGTTGCGGCTCTGTCTGCTGCTGGACCAGCGGGTCGCCGACTGCTCGCACCTGCTGCGCCGGGAACTCGCCACCCGGCTGCACCGCTGCTACGACGCCGCGTTCACGGTGCCGCCGCTGGAGCAGATGCGACTGTTCCCGGTGGAACTCGGCGACGGTAGCGCCGAGGTGTCCAGCCGGCTGGAGGTGCTGACCACCGAACCGCTCACCGTGCGCATGGGGGAACCCGAGCGGTCGGCCGGAGGGGCGTCCGGCGGGCAGCAGCCTCTGGCCGCCTTCCGAGGGCTCAAACTGAAGCTCGGCAGCCCGCGAGTCATGGACGAACTGCCGGGGCACCGGCCGCCCACCTCGGACCGGCTCATCGAGTCCGCCCTGGAGTTCCTCGTCGACCGATCCGACCGCTTCATCGCGCGACAGGCCCTCGGACGTCTCGGCTCGGGTCCGCTCGACGACCTCGTCGTGACCTATCCGACGGTGGCCACCCCCGACGTACGGCGCAGGTTGCGGTCACTGGTGGTGGACGGCGTCGGCGCCGGCCGGGTGTCGATGCATTTCGACGAGGCGGTCGCGGCCGTCATGTTCTTCGTGATGCGGGACTTCGGCGGAGACCTGGACACCGGCGTCGAGGCGTTCAGGGCCCGCTCCCGCAAAGTGGGCCGCGCGGACTGGACGCAGAACGTCCTGGCGCTGGACATCGGCGGCGGCACCACGGACATGGCACTGCTGACGCTGTCCCTGAAGGACACGACCCCCGTCGAGGTGCTGAGCCGACCCGACGCGGACCGGCTCGGCCGCCACTACACGCTGACGCCCACCGTGCAGGGCTCCAGCGGCCACACCCGTCTCGGCGGCGACCTGCTGACCCTCTCGGTGTTCCACTGGCTCAAGTCGGAACTGGCGGACCGTTTGATCGCCGCGCATCCCGAACGGTTCCGCACGGACTTGGAGGAGGCGAAATCCGCGTACCTCGACGGCGCCGGGCGGTATCTCCAGGGCAGGCTGGCGCTCAACGCGCTGTCGACCAACGCCGAACCCCGCGCCCAGGCCCGGCGGCTGGCGGAGGCCGCGGTGCCCACATGCTGGCGGACGGCTCCCACCAGCGAACGCGACCGGATGCGCTGGACTTTCGAACAGCTGTGGCAACTCGCCGACCAGGCAAAGATCCACCTGGGCGCGTCCGACGCCACCACGGCCGGTGCCCCGTCGCCCTACCGTTTCGGCGAGCAGGAACTGTCCGGGCTGCTGGACGGCTTCGGCCGGAGCGGGGACGGGCGGGCCGCCGTCGAGTTCGAGCTGGGTCCGGCCGGATTCGAGGAACTCGTCAAGGGACACCTCGCGACCGTGGGCGGCTTGGCCGACGGCATGCTCCGGGAACGGCTGCTGGAGGGACAGCCGCTCGACCGCGTGGTCCTTACTGGCAAATCCTGTGCCATGCCGTTGGTTCGCGATGTCCTGGTCCGCTCGATCGGCAAGGACCGCAAGCTGGAATGGGACCCGGCGAGCATCGAGGTGGAGCGGGAGTACGCCAAGACGGCCACCTCGATCGGCGCCGCCTGGGCCGAGCAGGTGCGGCAGACCTCCTTCACGCCCAAGGGCTCACTGCAGGCACTGGAGCAGGGGCGCACGGTCGTCCAGATCGACGTGGAGAACCTGTTCTTCTCCCTGCCGTGCCGCTTCGAGCTGGGCATGCAGGAAGGAACGCCCAGCCTCCTCCTCTTCGGTGCCAACACGATGCTCCGCCACCTCGCCCACACCGCGGGACAGCCCCCGGTCCTCGCCGTGCGCACCGACGACCCCAAGGAGATCCAGGAGGTCATCCGGGTCGTCAGGGTGCGCCAGGGCGCCGAGAACATCACCTGGGGCCAGTTCAAATCCCCGGAGACCGGCGGTGTGCGCACCCCGGGATCCACCGGGGCGGCGGACCGCATCTGGCCGAAGAGGATCAGGGCCCGCTACGAGGTCACCGCCGATCTCGACGTATTCGCCTACTTCTCCCAGGGGAACCCGCACTACACCGTCGAGCAGCGGGGGGAGTCCATCGACCTGTGGCACAAGCTCGCCCGGGCGGGCCTGTTGCAGCCCGGCGAGCGACCGGACGCGCTGCCCCTGGCGATCTGCGTCGGCTTCACCATCGGAGGGTCCTCGCGCGCGACCAAGGGCACGGAGATCTTCGCGGCGGGCACGGCCCTCACGGAGACGTTCCACGACTCCGACGCGCCGGACGCGCCCGCTCGTGCGGGACTGCTCGGGCAGCGGGCCCTGCCCGAGCCGTTCGGCTCCGGCGAGTGGGAGTTCGGGGCGCGGGTGGAGGAGAACGGCACGGTGCGGACCGTGCCGCTGGGCCGGCTGCGCGCGCCTCGGACGGAGGCGGGGGCCCGTGCGTACTTCGTGGCATCGCTGGACGCGGAGGGCGCTTTGCGGGTGCACCTGGGCGGAGTGCCGTTCTGGGCGGCACGTTCCTTCGCGGACGTGGAAAGTGAACAAGGGCGAGTACTACGGCATTTGATGACCGTTCAGGACAAGGACCGGGACGACCTCGACGACCCGTTCGGAGGGCTGCAGTGACCGTGCCGCCGTCCGGGGCTTCGGAGCGGGTCGTGTGGGAGGAGTTGCTGCACACGGAGGAGTCGCTGCTCGCGAAGGTGGCGGCCGCGGGACTGGCGGGACTGGCCGGCACGCTGCGGGCCGCCCTCGACGCGGCCCCCTCCGACACCGGAGCGCCCGCTTGCGCCCTCCTCCTGGAAGCACTCGACGGACTGCTGGCCGTGTCCCCGCACACCGCGTCCGACGCGCCTCTCGAGGCCCCCTCGGTGCTCCCGCCCCCACCGTCCGCGCTCCCACGCAGCAGGCCCTCCCCGATCCGGGTCCTGGCCGGGGAACTCGCCGCGTCGGCGGAACTCCACGACTTCGCGCCCGGTGCCGTACCGCCCGCACCGGAGGAAGCCGGGGCCGAGGACCGGGTTCGCCGCTGGTTCCACCTCACTCTCCTCAGGCTGCCGGAACGGCACGCAGCGCCCTGGCGCGAGCGCGCGGTCCAGGCGGAACCTCCGCCGGACGAGCCGTGGCGGACTCTGCGGGGCTGGACCGACGAGATACTGCTGCCCCCGTCGGGCGAGGGGCGGCCCGGCATCCGCACCGTGCGCGACAAGGCGGTGGAACCGCAGGACCTCGCCCGGCTCGTCCTCACGCTCGCCGAGTACGACGAGGCACTGTGTCTCCTGCTGGCCGGGCTCTGGACGGGCGGCTCCGAACGGCTCGCGGATCCCGCGGTGTTACGGGCCTACCGGGGCGAACTCGACAAGCGCCTGGACCTGTGGGGGCGCAGCCCCCAGGAGAGCACGGAACAGTTGCGGGCCGGCGTCTCCCTGGACGAGGCCCTCTGTTCGGCGACGCACCTGCCGCCCGGCGCCCAGGCCGGCTGGTGGAGCCGGCTGGCCGAGGAGTCGCACGCGACGGTGCTCGAAATGTCCCGCCGACTGGGCGCGGCGGGCCGGAACGTGGAGGCGGTGCTGCCGGCCCGGCCGTACGGCAAGGCCCGGACGCACACCCGGGGCGACGACATCCGGCTCGGCGTCGGCGGCCGCCCGGGCGACACGTTCACCTGTCTGCGCCTGTGGCTGCGCGTCGACGACCAGGTGTTCCCGGGGCGCGTCGTCTACCGGGGTCAGGAGTGACGCCCCGGGCACCCGCGGCGCCGTACTGAGCGCGCCGACTTGACCGGGAGCGGGGGAGGTCTAAGGTGAGAGTAAATTAGTTGAAGAGTGGACGGAGTTTCCGATGGCCCCCTCGGACCCCTTGGATCTCGCCGCGATCGAGGCCGAGCGCGCGCGTATCCGGGACACGCATCTGACCTCGGACCGGCGGGCGAGCTCGGCCCGGGGTGTGCACCATGTGGCGCTGCTCTCCTCGGACGTGGAGCGGACCGTGCGGTTCTACCAGGGCGTCCTGGAGTTCCCGCTCACCGAGATGATCGAGAACCGCGACTACAAGGGCTCCACCCACTTCTTCTTCGACGTGGGCAACGGCAATCTGCTGGCCTTCTTCGACTTCCCCGGCCTCGACGTCGGCCCCTACGCGGAGGTGCTCGGCGGACTGCACCACCTGGCCATCTCGGTCGACCCCACCACCTGGCGGCGACTGCGCGAGCGGCTCGGTGAAGCCGGGGTGGAGTACGAGGAGGAGAGTGGTACCTCCCTGTACTTCCGTGACCCCGACGGCGCACGCGTCGAACTGCTCGCCGACCCGCTGGGGGAGATGTACGGCAGCTCGGTGCTCTGAGGGCGCGGCCGTCGGCCGGGTCAACGGACAACGATCCGTCAGCGCAGCCGAAAGCGGTCCGCCCAGGACATGACATCCGTCGTCGTCGCGTTGCCCCCGCACAGCACCAGCCCGAGCCGCGCTCCGTCGCCGACCCGCTCCCGCACCTGCCGCGCCGCGGGCAGCAGACAGCCGGTCGCGGGCTCGGTCCACACCTTGGCGTGGTCGGCGAGGTCCAGTGTGCCCTGGACGGCCTCCCGGTCCGGGACCACGAGCACCTCGGTGACCAGTGCGGACACATGCTCGTACGTCAGTTGAGAGACGGCCGGAGCGCTGAGCGTGGTCACGATCGAGGACAGCGCCACCGGCACCGGACCACCCGCGGCCAACGCCTGGGACATGGCCTCCGCGCCCTCCGTCTCCACACCCCAGATCCGCACCCCGGGCCGCAGTGCGCGGAGCGCCGCCGCGACACCGGAGATCAGACCGCCGCCCCCGACGCTGACAAGGACGTCGGTGAGGTCGCCCGCGTCCTCGGCGAACTCCAGACCGACGGTGCCCTGACCGGCGATCACCACGGGATCGTCGAACGGGTGGACCGGAGTCAGCCCCTCGTCCCGCAATCGCGTCATGAGCGCGAACGCGCCGTCCATGTCGTCCGTCAACCGCAGCGACGCGCCGGCCGCCTCCACGATCTCCACGGAACGCACGGGCGCCGTCCTCGGCATCACGACGGTCGCCTTCACCTCGAGGGCGGCGGCCATCACCGCCAGTGCGATCCCGTGATTGCCGCCGCTCACCGCCACCACGCCCGCCGCCCGCTCGGCCTTGCTCAGCGCCAGCAGCCGCGCCGTCGCTCCACGTGCCTTGAACGACCCGGTGTGCTGCAACAACTCCAGCTTCACGGTGACCGGAACCCCGAGCAGTGCGGACAGCCCCGGGCTGGGGGCGGTCGGCGTGCGGACGACGTGCGGGGCGATCCACTGTGCCGCGCCCCGGATCTGCGAAAGACCGATCAAAGCTCGTGCCGTCCCCTCGAACCTCGTCAGTCAGCGCAGTGTGTCGGCCCAGTCGGCGGGCACGCGTCCCGCGGGGCCGGGTGTGGGCTGGTCGGCGGGGTGGCTCAGCGGGGGAGCGAGGTCCGGCCCCGACTCGTACAGCTCGGACGTGTCGTAGTTCCAAAACCAGCTCTCGCCCGGCTCGAAGCTCTGAACGAGGGGATGCCCGGTGGTCTTCGCGTGAGAGGTGGCGTGCTGCGCGGGAGAGGAGTCGCAGCAGCCGATGTGCCCGCACTGGGCGCAGCGCCGCAGATGGAACCACCATCCGCCGACAGCGTCGCATTCGGTGCAGCCGGTGCCGCTCGGCGTGGCGGTCGGGTCGATTCCGGTCGGCATGGTCATGACGGCTCCTCGGAGGTGTCGGGGTCCGCGACGGTCAGCGGAAGACGTACCTGGAAACGTGTGTCCCCGGGGACAGACTGCACCTGAAGACTCCCGTGGTGCTTGTTGACGACGATCCGCCAGGAGATGTCCAGTCCGAGCCCGGTGCCCTCACCCACCGGCTTGGTGGTGAAGAACGGGTCGAAGATACGGCCCTGGATCTCGGCCGGCACACCGGGCCCGGTGTCGCGGAACTCGACGCGCACCTGGTCCCGGTCGTGCGCGGTGCACACGGTCAGCTTCCCTTCGCCGCCCATCGCCGAGACGGCGTTGTCGATGAGGTTCGTCCACACCTGGTTCAACTCGCCGGGATAGGCGGGGATCTTCGGCAGCGTGCGGTCGAACTCCTTGACGACCTTGATGCCGGAGCCGATCTTCCCGGAGAGCATCAGCAGCGTGCTGTCGAGCAGTTCGTGCACGTCGACGACCTGGTAGGGCGCGCGGTCGAGCTGCGAGTACTGCTTGGCGGCGTCGACGAGGTGCGAGATGCGGGTGGTGGAGTCCTCGATCTCGTTCATGAGGAGCTCGGTCTCCACGGTGTAGTTCAGCCAGCGGATCGCGCCTTCGAGGGTCTCCTCGTCCACCGCCGCCGCGACCTGGTCCAGCCAGTCCGTGTCGAGTCCGGCCTGCACGAACGTGGGCGCGAGCTGCCAGCCGCCCGCGATGCCGTGGTCGTCGAACCAGTCGGCGAGGGCGTCCTCCCGGTCGGAGGCCTCCAGCGGGCTCAACGGCGTCGCTTTGGAGACCTGTTCGGCGGTGCGCTCCTGGATCTCGACGAGCGTCTCCAGAGCGGCGCGTGCGTACGGACCCGCCGCGATCAGGCCGAGCTTGTGCCGCATCCCGGCCACCCGGTCCCGCAGCGCTGACGTGGCCCGCACCGCCGCCGCGGCCGGATTGTTGAGCTCGTGCGTCAGCCCGGCCGACAGCGAGCCGAGCGCCAGCAGCCGCTCGCGCTGCCCGATGGTCCGCTCGGTGTTCTGGGTGCCGAAGAACAGCCCCTCCAGCAGATGCACGGCCATCGGGAACCAGTCCCGCAGGACCGCGGCGAACGTCTCGGCAGGCAGGATGAAGAACCGAGACGGCTCGGTGGCCCGCATGGAACCCTTGTACTGCGCCTCGCCCGAACCGCTCAGATAGGCCTGCATGGCCCCCGCGTACACCCCGCGCTGGGAACTGCGGCTGATCTCCACGTCGTCGCCGCCCACCCGGCGCGACATCACGACGGTGCCGTGGAGCAGCACGAAGAAGCAGGTGGCCGGCTCGCCCTCGGTATAGACGGGACCGGGGTCGAACTGCTCCACCCGGCCTTCCCGGCACAGCCGCTCCAGCTGTTCGGTGTCCAGCTTCTCGAACAGGAACAGCGTGCTGAGCTCCGCCTTGTCGCAGGGCATCGGACGCCCGCTCATGACTGCTCCAGATAACGGTGGACGAGCATGACGGCCATGGCTCCCTCTCCGACCGCGGACGCGACCCGCTTGGCGGACTCGGCACGCGCGTCCCCGGCCACGAACACACCGGGGATATTGGTCTCCAGGTGGTACGGCGGCCGGTCCAGCTCCCAGTCCGCGGGCGGCTGCCCGTCGACGGTCATGTCGGGCCCGGCCATGATGTATCCGCGCTCGTCCCGGAGCACGGTCCCTTCCAGCCAGCCGGTGAGAGGGGCCGCGCCGATGAACACGAACATCCACTGCGCGTCGACGAGTTCGGTGTGCCCGCTCGTCACATCCCGCAGGGTGAGCTGCTCCAGATGGTCCGAGCCGTGCACCGCCTCGACGACCGTGCCGGTGCGCACGGTGATGTTGGGCGCCTGGTCGATCTGCTGGATCAGGTAGTGCGACATCGACGCGGACAGTGAGGAGCCCCGTACGAGGAGGGTGACCGACTTGGCGCCCCGGGCCAGGTACATGGCGGCCTGCCCGGCCGAGTTCGCGCCGCCCACGATGTACACGTCGTGGCCCTGGCATGCGGCCGCCTCCGTCAGCGCGGAGCCGTAGAAGACCCCGCACCCCGTCAGATCCGTCGTACCGGGCGCCTCCAGCTGCCGGTACGACACACCGGTCGCCAGGATCACGGAGTGCGCGGCGATCGCCGAGCCGTCCGAGAACCGGATGACGCGCGACGCGCCGCACACCTCCAGGCCGGTCACTTCCCGTGCGGTCAGGATCTCGGCGCCGAACTTCGCCGCCTGCCGCCTGGCCCGGTCGGTGAGCTGCGCTCCGGACACGCCGTCCGGGAAGCCGAGGTAGTTCTCGATGCGTGAGCTCTGCCCGGCCTGCCCGCCGGTCGCCGACCGCTCGACGAGCACCGTCCGCAGCCCCTCGGACGCGCCGTACACGGCGGCTCCGAGCCCGGCCGGACCACCGCCGATGACGACGAGGTCGTAGAACTCCGCCGTCGGCGTGGTGGCCAGTCCGACCCGCGCTGCGAGATCGGGGTCCTCGGGTTCTACGAGCGGTGTGCCGTCCGGCGTGATCACCAGCGGCAGCCGCTCCCCGTCCTGACCGGCCGCGGACAGCAGCCGCCGGCCCTCCGGGGTGTCGGAGGAGTACCAGCGGTACGGCACCTGGTTGCGGGCCAGGAACTCCCGTACGTCCGACGACCGCGCCGACCACCGGTGACCGACCACCTTGCAGGTCGGCACGGGACGGTAGTCGCTGGCCCGCCAGGCGGTCAGCAGATCGTCCAGTACCGGGTAGAGCTTCTCCTCGGGCGGATCCCACGGCTTGAGCAGATAGTGGTCAAGATCGATCACATTGATCGCGTCGATCGCCGCGTTCGTGTCCGCGTACGCGGTCAGCAGCACCCGGCGCGCGCCCGGATACACGTCGAGCGCCTGCTCCAGGAACTCGATGCCGTTCATCTGCGGCATCCGGTAGTCGGCCAGGATCACCGCCACCTGGTCGCCCCGCAGCTTCAGCTCCCGCAGCGCCTCCAGTGCCGTCTCCCCGGACTCGGCGCGCACGATCCGGTGCGACTCGCCGTAGCGGCGCCTGAGGTCGCGGGCCACGGCACGCGACACGCCGGGATCGTCATCCACGGTCAGGATGACGGTCCGCGCTGGACCGGCGGCCTGTGTCATACGTCTCCCACCCCGAGAGGTCAGTGTCGCCCTCAATCGTATGTATGAACGGTCACCTTCGCTCTGGAACCGCTCTGCAACCGGCGCTCACGCGGGCCCGGCGGAGGCGTCCGCCCGTGGTGGCAGGGACTCCCGGACCTTGGGGAGGATGTTCGTGACGTAGTCCTCGACGACCGTGTCCAGGTCGATGTCGTGCTGGGCGCGCTCGGACAGGTACCAGCGGTGCTCCAGGAGCTCGTGGTAGAGCTCGGCCGGGTCCATGGAGCCGCGCAGATCCAGCGGCACGGCCCGGACGGTCGGCCGGAAGACGTCCCGTACCCAGCGATGGGCGAGGACTTCGGGCCGGGCGGCGAGGGGGTCGCCGGGGGCGTAGTCGTCCTGGGTGGCCATCCAGCTCTCGAGATCGTTCAGAAGCCGGCGTGCCTGGTTCTCCTCGGCGTCGAGCCCGGTCAGCCGCAGCAGCTGGCGCTGGTGGTGGCCCGCGTCGACGACCTTGGGGACGAAGGTGACGGTGTCGCCGTTCGAGGAGTGCGCTATCTGCATCTCGGCGACGTCGAAACCGAGGTCGTTGAGGCGGCGGATGCGGCGGTCGATGTAGTGGTGCTTGCCCGCCGGGTACACGGATGTACGGGTCAGCTCCTCCCACAGGTCCTGGTAGCGGGCGCAGATCTCCATGCCGAACTCGATCGGGTCGACGGAGGGGTGCAGGGCCCCGGCCGCCTCCAGGTCCAGCAGCTCGCCGCTGATGTTGACACGGGCCAGATCGAGGTCGTACTCCCTTTGCCCACTGCTGAGTTGGGGGTGCAGTTCGCCGGTCTCGGCGTCCACCAGATACGCCGCGTACGCTCCGGCGTCGCGTCGGAACAGCGTGTTGGACAGCGAGCAGTCGCCCCACGCGAACCCGGCCAGATGCAGCCGCACCAGCAGTACCGCCAGCGCGTCCATCAGCCGGTGCATGGTGGCGGGCCGCATGGTCGTCTCGAACATCGACCGGTACGGCATCGAGCCGCCCAGATGCCGGGTGATGAGGACGGATTCCAGCGGCCCGCCGTCGGCGTCGGTGCGCCCGGTGACCACGGCGAGCGGATCCACCGCGGGGATGGAGAGCCGGTCCAGGCTGAGCAGCAGCCCGTACTCGCGCACCGCGGGTCGCTCGGCGAGCTCCTTGACGGCCACCACCTCGGTTCCGGCGCGCGCGTAGCGCACCACGTGCCGCGAGATACCGCGCGGCAGCGGGACCAGGTAGTGCTCGGGCCACTCCTCCAGGGGCAGCTGCCAGGGCAGTTCGAGCAGGAGCGCGGGATGCTCGGGATTGGTGGCGCTGATCTGCAAAGCCATCGACGGGCTGCCCTCACCTCGGGTTGAACGTGTACATGGCCCAGCATCTACGAATGATCGCCGAGGCGGAAGCCATGGCGCGAGCGGCATGATCCCGTACGCTCTGCGAACCTTCGGCCAAGCGATTGCTTACCCGGGCTTCAGGGGGCGCCACGCCGTCCGGCTACCTGGAGACGGCGTCGACCAGCGCCGCCAGCGCGGCGCCGACGCGCGCGAGCCCCGGGCCCGCCGGGCCGCCCGGCTCGCTCATGTACATGTCCCGCCGGATCTCGACCATCAGCGCCGTGACCCGCGTGTCCTCGCCGTGGAACCGCAGCGGGACGTACGCGCCGGAGAACGGGCTGTCGATCCCCACACCCCCGAGGTCCGCGAACGCCTTCTCCGCGACGGCCACCAGCCCCGGCGGTGTGTGATAGGCGTCCGTGCCCAGACAGACCGGCGGTCGCGGACTGTCGCCGTGCAGCTCGTAGGGCAGCCGAGCCGTCGGATACGAATGGACGTCGACGATCACGGCCCGCCCGGCGACGGCCAGCCGGTCGGCGACGGCCGCCGTCATCGCCTGCGCGTACGGGTGGAAGTAGCGGTCGATCAGCGGCTTCGGGTCGGCGTCCGCGGACCGCAGCGGGGCGCGGTGCGTCGTCCGTGTGTAGACCGCGCCCATCCCGACGGCCAGCATCTCCTCCCGTTCGTCGGGAAAGCGTTCGGGGTCGACCACCAGCCGGGACAGCCGGTTGACGAACCGCCAGGGAGTGACCCCGGCCGCCCGCGCCGCGGCCCCGGCCAGCTCGGCGGTGTGCGCGTCCGTGATGTGGTCCAGCTCGCGCTCCAGCGCGGCGTCGTCGAGCACGATGCCGTCGCGCACCGGCGCCGGTATCCGCCGCGCGGAGTGCGGGACGTGCAGGATGACGGGCGAGTCGTCGGCACCGGGGAGGAGTTCGAAGGAATCCAGGATGTCGTCCATGAGGGATTCATACGTGATTCCTGTCCCCGTCCGCATGCCTGCCGGCGAGGCGCCCCCTCAGCCGGAGCCGCCGTGGCGCGCGTAGTGCTCGATCAGCGTCTCGCGGGTCGTTTCGAGCCGATGGGCCAGGATGGCGCCGATCGTCCGGGTCAGGGACAGCTCCAGCGTCGGATCCTTGTCGCACAGGGCCCGCACCCGCGCGGCATCGAATTCGTAGGCGCGTACGGGGCTGAAGGCCTCGGCGCCGAAATCCCAGGTGTGCGGCGGGAACAGCCATGACCAGCCGAGCAGATCGCCGGGGCCCAGCGTGGCGACGGAGATACGCCTGTCGGCGACGACCCGCTGGTACAGGGAGACCGTTCCGGAGCGGACCACCCAGAAACGGTCGGCGGTACCTCCTGCTTCGAAGATCCTTCCGTCCGCCGGGAACGAGACCTCCTTGGCCAGAGTCATCAGCCGTTCGCGATGGTCCCGGGAGAGGGCGGGCAGGAGCCGGAGAGCAGTGGGCATCGCGGACCTCCATCGCGCCGCCGCATGGCCGCGGGGGCTCAGCGGCGCATGTCGTACCGGTGGTATCCCGTCACCCTCCATTGGAGCCGGATCCGCGGGATTCGTCGCGTCGGGGGACGAGATTGCGGTGTACGCCCTCACCTCCGGCGTCTCAGGGCAGGGATTGTTCGGCCCAGATCACCTTTCCGGCGAGGGTGTAGCGGGTGCCCCAGCGTTCGGCGAGCTGTGCGACGAGGAACAGACCGCGTCCGCCCTCGTCGGTGGTGGCCGCGTAGCGCAGCCGGGGTGAGGTGCTGCTGCCGTCGAAGACCTCGCAGACCAGACTGCGGTCATACAGCATGCGGACCTGGATGGGCCCATTGCCGTAGCGGATCGCGTTGGTGACCAGCTCGCTGAGGATCAGCTCCGTCGTGAACACCATCTCGTCGAGCCCCCACTCGGCCAGCTGCCGGGTGACCGAGGCACGCACCTCGCCGACGGCGGCCGGCTCGGCCGGTACCTGCCAGTCGGCGATGCGGTCGGCACCGAGGGCGCGGGTGCCGGCGACGATCAGGGCGACGTCGTCGCTCGGCCGGGCCGGGAGCAGCTCCTCCAGGACCGTCTGGCAGATGTCCTCCGGTGACCCGTCGGCCCGGGCCAGCGCGGTGCGCAACAGCTCCAGCCCGACGTCGATGTCCCGTACCCGGTCCTCGATGAGCCCGTCCGTGTACAGCACCAGCCGACTGCCCTGTTCCAGTTCGAGCTCGGCCGTCTCGAACGGAAGGCCGCCCAGGCCGAGCGGCGGACCGGCGGGCACCTCGGGGAACTCGACGCGGCCGTCGGGCCGGACCAGCGCGGGCGGCGGATGGCCGGCCCGGGCGACGGTGCAGCGCTGGGAGACCGGGTCGTAGACGGCGTACAGGCAGGTGGCGCCGGTGATCGTGGAGCCGCTGTCCTCCGCCTCGTCCTGGTCGATGCGGCCCACCAGCTCGTCGAGCAGCCCGAGGATTTCATCGGGCGGCAGGTCCAGGGTGGAGAAGTTGTGGACCGCGGTACGCAGCCGTCCCATCGTGGCCGCGGCGTGCAGCCCGTGGCCGACGACATCGCCCACGACGACCGCGACCCGGGCGCTGGACAGCGGCAGGACGTCGAACCAGTCCCCGCCCACCCCCGCCTGCGCGGGAAGATAGCGGTAGGCGATGTCCAGGGCGCTCTGTTCGGGCAGATTGCGCGGCAGCAGACTGCGCTGCAGCGTCACGGCCATGGTGTGCTCCCGCGTGTAGCGGCGGGCGTTGTCGATGGAGACCGCGGCACGGGCGACCAGCTCCTCGGCGAGGGCCAGCTCCTCCTCGTCGAAGGGCTCGGGCTTCTCGGAGCGCCAGAAGTTGGCCACGCCCATCACCAGGGGTCCCACGCGCAGGGGGACGGTGATGAGCGAGTGGATTCCGTACTCCACGACCTGAGCGGTGCGCTCGAGATCCTGGGCGTGCCATCCGGGAGCCCCTTCGAGGTCGGGCTCGACGATGGCCTCGCCGGTGCTGAGGCTGCGGGCCTGCGGCGAGGAGGGAACGAATCCGATCTGCTTGCCCACCGGATAGAGGGGGGCGTCCTCGCGGATCCCGCTGAACGCCGTGCGCCGCAGTTCGGTCACGGCTTCCGGTTCCTCGCCCTGCAGCACGGCGTCGGCCAGGTCGACCGTGACGAAGTCCGCGAACCGCGGAACGGCCACCTCCGCCAGTTCCTCGGCGGTGCGGGTCACGTCCAGGGTCGTGCCGACGCCCACACCGGCGTCGTACAGCAGTTTGAGGCGTTCCCTTGCCACCTCGGCCCTGCCGGACAGCGCACGCAGCTCGGTCGAATCACGGAACGTCGCGACACTGCCGGACGGGCCGTCCCGGAGGTCCGTGGGGCGTTGGTTGATCGCCAGCAGTCGGTCTCCGACCAGGTGCACCTCGTCCGTGGCGACGCGTCCTGAGGCCAGCAGGTCGGCAGTGTCCGAGTCGAGGCCGAGCCCGATGACGGGCCGCCCCTCGGCGTCACCGGGGAGGTCGAGCAGCCGGTGCGCCTCGTCGTTGGCGAGCAGCATCTGGCCCTCGCCGCCGACGATGATCACTCCCTCCCGGACGGCGTGCAGCACCGCGTCGTGGTGTTCGTACATGCGCGTCATCTCGTACGGGCCCAGGCCACGGGTCTGGCGCAGCAGCCGCCTGCTCACCAGGGCCGTCCCCGCCGTGGCCAGAGCGAGTGCCGCGGCACCCGTGCCCAGCAGGAGGGGCAGCTGCCGGTTGGCGACACCGCCCACGTTTGCGGTCGTGATACCGGCCGACACGATGCCCACGACCGAACCGTCGGGAGCCTTGATCGGAACCACGGCCTGCACCAGCGGGCCGATCGTTCCCCTGATCTGCTCGGTGCTGGAGCGGCCCGCAAGCGCGGGTTCGATGTTCCCGACGAACTTCTTTCCGATCCGGTCCGGCTTGGGATGGGTGTAGCGCACCCCGTCGGTGTTCATCACGACGATGAAGTCCACCTTGGACCGCTCGCGGGCGACCTCCGCCCGCGACTGCAGCACAGCCGAGGGGTCGGGGGCCCTCAGCGCCTCACGGGTGCCTGGTGCGTTGGCGAAGGTCTCGGCGACGGCGAGCGAACGGTTGCGGGCCTCCTGCGTGCTGTCGTGCCGTACTTGCAGTACAAGAGTCACCACCGCGGAGATGACCAGCAGCAGGACGATCACCACTTGCAGCACGAACACCTGGCCCGCGACACTGCGCAGGCTCAGCGCCGACCTCAGCCCTGTGGCAGGCCTGTGCTGCTCGCGTGCACCGGGGGGACGGGGGGTCGACTGAGCCCGGGATCGACCCAATAGCCGGACCATGTGCCTATGTCTACACTGCCCGACGCCGTGAGGCGAGGGGCGTCTCGTGGGGTGATCGGGCGCCGGGAGCTGCTATCGGCATGATCTGGCCGCATCATGGAGAAGGGTTATTTGCCTGCATTTGTTTCCGCATGTCTTTCTCGGGCGCTGGAGGCCGTCATGACCACTCCGGACCGTTATCGGCTGAGCTTCACCCATCAGGAATCGGGAATCGGCGTCATCACCGACGAGGTGGTCGTCGAGCGGACCGATGCCCTCGGACCGGGCGGAAACCCGGTGTATTGCGATCCCACCGGCATTCTCCGTGCCGAGATCAGTCCGGCGGGGGAGGTGCGGATGCTGGCCAGCGGCGGCTACCAGGCGCCAGTCGTGCCCTCCGCCGAACCCCTGCCATGAGCAGCCCCGGTGCGGGCCGGATCAGGACCGTCAGCGCACCGAGCGTGAGCACTCCGCCGACCAGGAACGTTCCGCGTACCCCGACGGCGGGGAGCAGGGCGGCGCCGGTCAGCGCGCCCGCCGCGACGCCCGCGTTGAAGGCGGCTGAGTTCGCCGCCAGGGCCAGCTCCGTCCGCCCGGGAGCCACCTGGAGGACCTGGCTCTGCGTGGCCATGAAAACGGGTCCCACCGACGCGCCCAGGAGCATCAGCAGGGCGACGGTCGCCACCTGACTGCGCCCGCCGCCCACATACAGGCCGAGCAGGGCCACCGCCTGGGCCGCCACCGGGACCGTCAGGGTCGCGCGCGGGAAGCGGTCGAGGAGTGGCCCGGCCGTCGAGACGCCGACGACCCCCGCCACCCCGAACACCATGAGCAGAGCACTCACCGAGCCCTCGGCGAAGCCACTCACCTCGTCGAGGAAGCTGACGATGTAGGTGAACCCCGCGAAGGCCCCGGTCACCGACAGGGCGGTGGTCGCCAGCACGACGACGAAGCGGCGGGTGTCGGGAGCGGCCCCGTACGCCGCGTGCCCCTCCTGCGGACGTGAGGTCGGCAGCAGCACCGCGATGGCGACGAGCGCGACCAGTCCGAGCGCGCCCAGCACCATGAAGGGCGCGCGCCAGCCGCTGTGCCCGCCCAGCCAGGTGCCCGCCGGAACCCCGAGAACCGTGGCGAGCGAACCCCCGACGGACAGCAGCCCCATCACCCGGCCGCGCCGCTCGGGCGGGAACAGCCCCACCGCGACCGGACCCATCACCGCCCAGAACAGCGCCTGGGACAAGGCGGTCGCCACCCGCGCGGCGAGCAGGAAGCCGTACGAGAGGGCACCCAGGGCCGATACCCAGCTCGCCAGCACGAGCAGTGCCAGCAGTCCCGACAGGACATGGCGGCGCGGGATCGACCGGGTGGCGTGTGCGACGGGCAGCGAGACGACGGCCACCGTCAGTCCGTAGCCGGTGACCAGCAGTCCGACGGACGCCAGGGACACCCGCAGGTCGTCCGACATGAGCGGGAGCAGCCCGACGGGCAGGTTCTCCGTGGTGTTGAACGTGAAGGCGGCCAGCATGAGCGCGGCGACGACGGCGGCTCTGCGTCGGCCGGTGAGACGTACGCTCGCCATCCACGAGCCTTTCTGCGAGGGGATGCCGGGAGTCGGCCGGATGCGGCCAGGGGCAAGCGTGCGGGGTCCTTGCGCGGCCCTCTACTCTTTCGGGTGGAGCCGAATTGCTCCCCCCGGCCTCGTGAGCTGTGCAGGATCACCGGACATCACCGGGCGTCATCGGACGTCCCCGAAGGCTCCCCGAAGGCAACGGAGGCCGTTTTGCCGCTGACCCTGCACCTGGGTACCGACGACCTGACGCGGTGCCGGTTCGCGGTGTCCCCGCTCTGCCAGACGCACGAGGCGCTGCGCATGCTGCGGCGGCCCGCCCGGCACGCCTTTCACCGGGACTGGCTGCGGCGCGTACGCGACACCGTGGCAGGCCTGGACCTGTCGGAGTTGTGGCTGTTCATCCCCCGCAAGGGCGGATACACCCCGGACTTCCTGGGACCGCCGCCCCAGGCACCGAGCGCCTCCTTCGAGGAGGAACTGGCGCGGATGCGGGCCACCGACCCCGCCATGGCCCGCGGGGAGCTGGCACGTTCGCTGGCGTGCACCCCGGGCGCGGCCGAATCACCGTACAGCCGCGCGGCGTTGGACGACCCCGCGGCCACCGTGCACCGCCTCGCCGACCTCACCGAGCGGGCCTGGCACGCGCTGCTCGCCCCGGACTGGCCCCGCCACCAGGCCCTCCTGGAGGCCGACATCACGCACCGCGCACGGCAGTTGGCGGACGGCGGCCTGGAAGCGCTCTTCGGCGACCTGCACCCCGAGATCGAGTGGGCCCACGACACGCTGACCCTGCGCGGGTACGGCGACCTCAAGGAGGCACAGGGCGCCGACGGCCGGGGCGTGCTGCTGATGCCCAGCGTCTTCGTGCGGCCGGACGTGGTGAGCGGCTTCGCCCGGCCCTGGCAGCCGACGGTGATCTATCCGGCCCGGGTCACGGGAGGCCTGCCGGCAGGGGGCGCCACCGCCGAGGCGCCCGCGGCCCTGACCCGCCTGCTGGGACCCCATCGCGCCGCCGTCCTGGCCGGCCTCGACGCCCCCGCCTCGACCACGACCTTGGCCGACCGCCACGGGTTGGCCCCTTCGTCCGTCTCGGCCCACCTCTCGGTGCTGCGCGACGCGGGACTGCTGGTCTCGCACCGACAGGGCTACTACGTCCTGTACGAGCGCACGGCGCTGGGGGACGAGCTGGCGGGCGGCGCTTGAGCTATCCGGCGCCCTTGGAGGTCACCGTGAAGTGCGCCCCGTCGGGATCGCTCAGGATCGCCTCCGTCGAGCCGACCCCCTGCTGGTGGGCCGTGCCGCCGTGGGCGCGCGCGGCCCGGGCGCAGGCCTCCACGTCGTCGACGGTGAAGTGGATCCGCCAGTGCGGCCTGATCGTGGGGTCGGGTGCCGCCTCCACCGCGCCGGAGTGGATACGGGCCACGACGTCGCCCTGACTGCGCAGCACGACTTCGTTGTCCTCGTAGTCGACCTCGCAGCATCCGGGGGCCGAGGTGGCCCACCGGAGGACCTCCCCGTAGAACATGGCGGCGTCGAAGGCGTCGCGGGTGTGCAGCCGTACGAAGACCGGTGCCGCGCGGCGCCACTCCTCCCAGTCGGCCACGAGCTCGCCCTCCCAGATGCCGAAGACCGCCCCGTCCCGGTCGGCGAGCAGCGCCGCCCGCCCCGGCGGGAACGAGATCGGCCCCACCGCGGTCGTGCCGCCGCGCTCCTGGCTGCGGGACACGGTCTCGTCCGCGTTGGACACGGCGAAGTAGGGGGTCCAGGCGGCGGCCTTCGGCCCGATGGAGGCAACCGTCGCGACGCCGGCCACCGGCACGCCGTTGACCCGCGCGAATTTGTACTGTCGGCCCAGTCTGCCCACGTGCCACTCCCAGCCCAGCACCGCGTGGTAGAACTCCTGCGCGGCCCGCAGGTCGCGCGTGGTCAGACTGACCCAGCACGGTGCGCCGCACACCGAATGACTCGAGACGACCCCACTGTCAAGGGTTCTGCCGCTCTTCATCGCCGCACCGTCCTGACATCACTGGCCGGCAGCGGTCCGGCGCAGGTGTGGGTGGGCGCCCGTGGCATGCGGCACGCCCGGCATCCGCTCAGCCGAGAGAGGCCTTCCGTGCCGGAAGGCCTCCGACGGCGTCAGTACCGCCCGCGGATCCGCTGTCCCATCAGCTCCAGCATCCCTCGCCTCGGCGTTCCGCGCACTCCACGGCGACATGCGCGGGCAGGGGAGGAGCTATCCGCGCGGCCTCTCGAAGGTCAGCAGCAGGCCCTCGACCGCGCCGGGGCCTATGCGGCCCTTGACGTCGGCGGACGTGATGGCCTTGAGCGCCCAACCGTCCCCCGCATGCTTGTTCAGGACCTTCTCCAGCTTGTCGCTGTCCAGCGCGTCGCCGATGAGCGACTCCCGGAACGTGACGACCTTGTACTCATAGGTGTAAGGACTGCTCATGGCTGCGGGCTCTCCTGCGGGTCGGTGGGTATGGCCGGGGCCCACCCCATCACACACACCTTTGTTGAAGCTTCATGAATAGCTGGTCCGGGGTGGGAGAAGGACCGACGACCGAGCCGGTTCCGGGCGATGAACGCCCCGCGGCCGGTACCCCAACCGGTCCGCCACTCCCGCCAGATCCGCCAGCAGCCAAACGATCGCGAGCCACATCTCGGTGCCTTGCAGCCCCGGCTCCCGCCCCGGACCCGAGCCCCCCTCGCCCGCAGGGCCGAAACCGAATCCGGCGCCGTCCCGCCAGCGCCCCAGCGCCCGCGTCAGCTGCTCCTCGGCCCACGCCCGCACCTCGGCCCCCCGATGACCGGTCCGGCGCCCCACGAGCCACAAGGGATGCGCCACGTCCAGCACATTGCAGGCGTTCTCCCGGCCCGCCGTGAACCAGCGCGGCTCTCCGCCATGGGCCAGCGCGGTGTCCACGACCCGCTCCGGGTAGGGCACTTCGAGGCCGAACTGCGCGAAGGAGCCGCGGGTGAGCCGGTAGTAGCCGTTGACCAGCTGGAGCCGACCCGCGGCCGGCGACCCGGCCTCGCCCCACATCCCCGTCCACGGATCCACCCGCGTGGTCAGCCAGCCGAACAGCGCCTCCAGCGCGCCGGGTTGCCCGGCCTCGGCGCCGAGCTCCAGATTGCGATATGCGCCGGTCGCCCAGCAGTCCACCCAGGCACCGGCCGACCAGGCCCGCGTCCGCCACGGCAGCGACTCCAGACGGGACACCAACTGACCCGGCGTCATGTCACGTACGACATGGACCGGTTGGGTGAAACGGGAACCCAGCAGGTCCAATGCGTACCCCACGGACAGCACGTGATACTCGGCGGTGCCGTCGTCGATCCAGCCGTCGTCGGCCGGGGCGGGCAGTACCCCCGGACCGCCGTCGGGGGCGAACTCGGGCACAAGACCGCTGCCGGGGTCCTGCAGGTCCCGCAGCCGCTCGGTGTGTTCGGCGGTGGCCAACTGCTCGGGGGGCGAGCCCAGCAGCAGGTCGGCGACCTCGATGGCGTCGCAATGCGCGCGCACGGTCGCCGCCGCGCCCGGCCGATCGACATAGCGGCCGGTGCCGGGATCCCAGCAGCGGGCGATGAGGTCGGCGGCCTGCGCCCGGGCCCGGTCGGCGAACCGGGCGACGGCGTCCCCCAGATCACCCGGAACCGCTCGATCCGGTGATCCGCCCTGGGCGCGGCGATCGCGCAGCGGGCGGGCCGGATTGCCGGCGGCGATGGTCCACGGCGGCAGGTCCTTGGTGACGACCGCGCCCGCGCCCACCACACAGTGGTCGCCGATGGTCACCCCGTCGAGGACGACGACGTGCGAGCCGATCCACACGTCGTCGCCGACGGTGATGCCCTTGCTGGTGAGTGGCTGCCGGTGCACGGGCCGGTCGGGGGCGAAGCCGTGATTGAAGCCGAGCAGCGAACTGTGCGCCCCTATCCGCACCCCGTCGCCGAGGGCGATCCGGCCCCGGACCGTGGCGTACGGGTTGATGGTGCAGTCGGAGCCCGCGGTCACCTCTCCGGTGACATAGGCATGCCCGGCGACATAGGAGTTCGCGCCCAGCCGCAGCGCGTCGGCGAAGACACCGGCGGCCTCGGAGACGTAGCAGTCCGGCCCGAAGCTCGCGCCGGAATCCGCCAGCCGCCGCTGGTGGGCGTCCTGTGCGGCGCGCTGCCCGGCGGAGGCACGAGGAACGAAATCCCAGGGGCAGGAGTCGAAGTAGGCGTCTTCCAGGGAGGTTTCCGTGTCCATCGCACGGGAGTCTAGAGAGCGCTTACCGGCCGGGCAATCCCAAGGGTTCCTGAGCCGTCCCCGCGACTGTCGTGTCCACCGAGGGGATGGGCGCGCCGCCCCGTAGCGTGGTGCACCCTAGAGGTGCCATCACCTGACGGCCGACCCCATGGTGACGCGATGTGCTGGAGTGCGACGGCCGACCTGGCAGCCGGTGCAGGTATCGCCGCTGTGGGAGTGGCCTGTGTGACATTGACGCGACGGGCCCGCGATCTCCCGTTGGCCGCCCTGCCGTTGCTCCTCGGGGCTCATCAGATCGTCGAGTCCGTGGTCTGGGACTCCGGTGGAGGTACGCGGCCCGCCACCGTCGCCTGGGCCGTCATCGCCCTTCCGCTGCTGGCGGTGTGGGTGCCCGCCGGCGTGCTGTGCGCGGCGCCAGGGCACGCCCGGCGCCGCCTCATGGTCCCGCTGGCCATCGGCGCCGCGACCGCCGCGGCACTGGCGTACGCTCTCGCGGCCCGTCCCGTGCGGGCCGAGATCCATGGCCACACCTTGGGCTACGTCGTCGATCTGTCCCACCCGGAACTGCTCGTCGCGGGCTACCTCCTGGCCACCGTCGGCTCCTTCCTGCTCTCCGGCGATCGTCGACTTCTGCTCTTCGGCGCGCTGGTCGGCGCGGGTGCGGGGATCTGCTGGGCGCTGTGGGAGCTGGAGTTCGTGTCGACCTGGTGCGCGTTCGCGGCGGTGTGTTCGGTGGCTCTGTTCGGGTGGGTGCGCCGACGACCGGTACTCCCGGACGCGGGTTGGTGACCCGGGGTCTTCGGCCACCGGCGTTCAACCGTTCGATTGCCAGGGGAACGGCGTCAGGGCCGGCTTCGCCGCCCGGTTCCCGGAGGCCGTGCGCCGAGGCTTTCTCGACCTCACCTGACGCACAAGGCCCCGCAGCCCACCCGGAGGACGCCGAGATGCGGATGCGAGGTCACCAAACGCCGGGACCCCGCATCCGCTGGAGGCTACGACCCGACCCGCTCGGTCACGTCGGAGACCTTCCACCGCTGGTTGGAACCGGAGTTCGGCGTCCACATCGTGACGGCGGATCCCTCGGCGGTGGCCTGGCCTCCTACTTCGAGGAGCCCGCCGGTGGCGGCGTTGACCAGGGTCCACGTGCCGTCGCCGGTCGTCGACATGATCCACTGAGTGGCCTTGTCACGACGACCGCTGTCCGCCTCCAGGACCGGGGCGCCGTCACGAACGGCCAGCCGCTTCCCTTCCGCGGGGTTGGTGAACACGTACCGCTGCCGGTTGCCGGTGTCACCGCTGATCTGCCGCAGCTGCCACTGCTGACCCGTGGCGGCCGCGTCCGCACTCGCGGTCTTGATGACGAGCTTGGTGCCGTCGTCCGCGACGGTGAGCGCCTTGCCGCTCTGGACGCCGGTCAGTTCGTACGTGTGGCCCTTCTTCAGCAAGGCGGCGTCCTTCGCCACACCGGACACGCCCTTCACGACGAAGGAGGTCACGGACTGGGCGGGCACGGTGAACGTGGCCTGACGGCCGGTGACCGCGACCGGTGTCTGCCGAGCGAGCTTGCCGTCGGCGCTGGTCACGACAGGAGTCACCGTCGCGTTGCGGGCGATGTGGCCGAACTTGGACAGGTCGATGGTGACCGTACGGGCGTCGGTGGTGCGGTTGACGTGGACGACGGTCGCCGCCATGCCCGACTTGGAGACCGCGGCCGCACTGGACGTGTCGTCGGTCTTGATCAGTCGGTCGCCCGGCTTGATGTAGTGCGTGAAGTTGCGGGCGGTGTCGAACTTGGTGTTCGTGTAGATCGGGCAGGATTCGAGGGTGTCCTCGGAGGTGCAGCTGAACGGGAGCTGGATGCTGCCCCAGTTGCCGCCCTTGGCCGACTCCCCGCCGGGCTTCATGTTGTCGTAGTCCTCGACGGGCTGCCAGAACACCCAGGCCTTGGGCTCGAGTTCGCGCAGGTCGTCGACCATTTGCTGGGCCAGCCCGAGGCCGGGGCGCATGTCCGTGAAGCTCTGGCCGTCACCCCAGTCGCCCTCGACCTCGCTCATCCACAGCGGCTTGTCCGCGGCCTTGGCCAGGTCACGCGCGCTGGTACGGCCGCCGGTGCCATAGGTGTGGACGTTCATCTGGCCGACGAGATCGCGCACATCCTGGGAGTAGGAGTTCCAGTTCTGCGCGAAGAGGTTCGGGTTGGTCTCGTCCATCGCCGAGATCTCCGCGCCGGTCTTCGCCTTCTTCAGGGCGGGGGCCAGCGCGCGGATCACCTTCTGCTGGAATTCGGGGCCGATGTGAGCCCCTTCCTGACGGCCGCCGACAGGCTGGCCGTCGGTTCCCAGACGGGTGCCCCAGTAGTTGGTGTTCGGTTCGTTGAACGGGTCGAGGGTGTCGACCCTGATGCCGTGCGCCTTCTCCAGTCGCTTGGTCGCGCCCGCCAGATAGGCGGCGAAGTCGTCGACGGAGTCCGCCTTGAGCTGTTCGTCGGTGGAGTTGAAGCCGCCGGAGACATAGCCGCTGGTGGTCATGAACCAGGGCGGCGAATTGCTGAACGTCTCCCAGTGGTCGATGTCGCTCTTGATCCGGTCCACCCACCAGCGCTGCGTGGCGTCGGCGTCCGGGTTCCAGTCGGCGGCGTCGTCGGCGCTCCACCAGTCGGTGTCCATGCGGGTGGTGCCGTCCGGGGCCTTCCACCAGCCCTCGACCGCCCCGCCGGCCCGGAGATAGTCCTTGACGTCGGGGGCGTTGCCGCCGCCTATGTTGTAGCGGGCGATGTTGAGGGCCAGGCCGTCGTCGCCGAAGAGGAGCTGGGCCAGCTTCTCGCGGATCTCCGCCGGGTAGTCTCCGGTGGCGTCGGCGAACCAGACCAGGCTGGTGCCCCACCCCTCGAAACTCTGCTCCTTGTAGGAGGGGTCCGGCCGGACGGTGACGGAAGCGGCCGCCACCGTCGAGGTTTCCGCGCTCGTCGGCGGGGCGGTGACCAGTGCTGCCCCGGTGGCCAGGGCGGTGACTCCGATGGTTCCCAAAAGCCGTCTCGTGCGGGTACGGCGGCGTGCCATCGTGTGCTCCCAACTCGTCTGTGGTCGCTTCGGTGCACCGCCCGTGCCCTGAGCGGGCACGGGCGGTGTATGACCCTCCGAACGGTTCGGTGCTGTTCGAGGGGCGTCAGGGGGCGGGCTGCCGCAGCACGGCGACGTCCCGCGGGGAGAGGACGACGGTGCCGTCGTCGTCCGTCCGGCCGACCAGGAGATCCCCGGCGAGTCCGGTCAGCGGCACCGTCTCGTCGGTCCGGTTGACCAGGAACAGATAGCGGCTGTCGGCGTTGCGCCGCACGATCAGCTCGACGCTTCCGCGCGCCGAGTCGGGCAGTTCACTGCCGACACCGGCCGGGGCGAGCAGCTTCGGCAGCAGCCCGGTGAGGCCGTCGGCTCCGAGCCGGGTGGAGACGTACGCGGCCGAGCCCCGGCCCGTCGTGCGGCGGGTGACTGCGGGGCGGTCGGCGTACGTACCGCTGCGGTAGTGGGCCAGCACCTCCACGTCCGGGTCGGTGACGGTGACCCGGTCGGTCCACAGGGTGCCGGTGCCCGTGGCGGTGCCGTCCACTGCGACCTCGACCGTGTCGCCTTCGAGCAGGGGGCCGAACTCCTCGATGCGGATGCCGAGCAGATCACGCAGGGCTCCGGGATAGCCGCCGAGCCAGATGTGGTCGTTCTCGTCGACGACGCCGGAGAAGTACGTGGTGACCAGGTGGCCGCCGTTCTCGACGTACCGGGTGAGTTCCTTGGCCAGCGGCGCGGGGACGACATGCAGCACCGGTGTGATCAGCACCTGGTAGCGGTCCAGCTCGGTCTGCGCGGTGACGACGTCGGCCCGGACGCCGAGAGCGAGGAGGGCGGAGTACCAGTCGAGCGCCTCCTGGCGGTAGTCGAGCAGGGCGGTGGGGTGGGAGTCCTGCTCACTGGCCCACCACGACTCCCAGTCGAAGACGATCCCGACCCGCGCCGGCTCGCGCTCGGTACCCGCGACCGGGGCCAGCGTCTTGAGGGTCTGCCCGAGGCCGGTCACCGCACGGAAGACCTCGCTGTCGCGTCCGGCGTGCGGCACCATCGCCGAGTGGTACTTCTCCGCGCCGGCCGCCGACTGGCGCCACTGGAAGTAGCACACGGCGTCGGCGCCGTGCGCGACGTGCACCAGCGAGTCACGGGCCAGGTCACCGGGACGCTTGGCCACATTGATCGGCTGCCAGTTGACGGCGCTGGTGGAGTGCTCCATGAGGAACCAGGGACGTCCGCCGGCGATGCCACTGACCAGGTTGGCGGAGAAGGACAGCTCGTCCCGGTCCTGCGGGCCGGGGACGACGTAGTGGTCGTTGGAGACGAAGTCGACCTCGGCGGCCCAGTCGGCGTAGTTCATCCCCTTGGTGTTGCCCATCACCATGAAGTTGGTGGTGATCGGAACATCGGGCGTGATCTCGCGCAGCAGGTCGCGCTCCGCGCGCAGGTACTCCTTCAGTACGTCGGAGGAGAAGCGCTTGAAGTCCAGTTGCTGCGTGGGGTTCGGGTGGGAGCCGGCCAGCCGGGGCGGCAGGATCTGCTCCCAGGCGCTGTACCGCTGGGACCAGAAGGCGGTGCCCCAGGCGTGGTTGAGCGCGTCCAGGGTGGTGTAGCGGGCGCGCAGCCAGTCGCGGAAGGCACGGGCGGCGTCGTCGGAGTAGTCGTAGATGTTGTGGCAGCCCAGCTCGTTGGAGACGTGCCAGGCCACCAGCGCGGGGTGGTTCGCGTACCGCTCCGCCATCTTCCGCACCAGACGCAGCGCGTGCTCACGGAAGACGGGCGAGGTGGGCCGCCAGTGCTGCCGCGCCCCCGGCCACACCGTCTCACCGGAGGCGGTCACCGGAAGGATCTCCGGGTGCGCCGTGGTGAGCCAGGGCGGCGGGGACGCGGTGGCGGTGGCCAGGTCGACCCCGATGCCACCCGCGTGCAGCAGGTCCATGACCTCGTCGAGCCAGGCGAAGTCCCACTCGTTCTCGGCCGGCTGGATGCGGGCCCAGGAGAAGATCCCCACCGAGACGATGTTGACGCCGGCCTCGCGCATCAGCCGTACGTCCTCCTCCCACACCGCGCGCGGCCACTGCTCCGGGTTGTAGTCGGCGCCGTAGGCGAGGCGGGGAGTGGAATCACCGTCCGCCCCGTGCTGCAACTGGGACAGGAGGGTGGAGATCATGATGGTCCTTCCGGGTGTGCTGCACGGGGCGGCGCGGGGTGCTTGGGTACCTCTGAGCGTTACTTCAGAGGGGTTACTGCGGAACGGTCACTTCGGAACGGCTACTTCACCGTGAAGCCCTGCTCCTTGCCGTACTTGACGGAGGCTTCCTGCCAGGACTTCAGCCCCTCGGCCAGCTTCGTGCCGGAGATGTAGGCCTTGCCGACGGTGTCGTTGAAGATCGAGTTGGCGTACTGCTGGAAGGGCAGGTACGACCAGTCGCTGGCGACGTTGGCGGCGGAGTCGGCGAAGATCTCGTTGGCCTTCTGCCCGCCGAAGTACTCGAACTCCTTGTTCAGGAACGAGTCGGCCTGGAGGTCCGCGGTGGTCGCCGGGAAGGCGCCCTCCTTGACACGGGACTGCACACCGTCACCGGCGTTCGCGTACTCGACGAAGGCGTAGGCGAGTTCCTTGTTCTTGCCCAGCTCGGGCAGGGTCAGGGAGCTGCCGCCGTTCTCCGCGCTCGCCTTCTCGCCCTTGGTCCAGGCCGGCATCGGGGCCGCGCGCCAGTCACCGGCCGCCTGCGGGACACCGGTGACGAAGTTGGCGGGCATCCAGGCACCGGTGGTCAGGGTGGCGATGGTGCCGTCGCCCAGGCCCTTGTACCAGTCGTCGGTCCAGCCGTTGATGGGCGAGACGAGCTTGTCGTCGATGAGCTTCTGCCAGGTGGCCGTGTACTTCTTGGCGCCCGCGTCGGAGAAGTCGACGTTCACCGTGGTGCCGTCGACCTTGTAGGGACGCGAACCGGCCTGCCACAGCATGCTGGTGGTGAAGCCCGCGTCGCCGGCGTCGTTGGCGATGTAGACCTTGGGGTCGGCCTTGTGCAGCTTGGCGGCCGCCTCGACGTACTCGTCCCAGGTGGTCGGGACCGCGATCTTGTACTTGTCGAAGATCTTCTTGTTGTAGAACATCGCCATGGGGCCCGAGTCCATCGGCAGGCCGTAGACGGCGTCACCCTCGCTCACGGCGTTCCACGGGCCGGGGGTGTACTTGTCCTTGAGCTTGTCGGCGCCGTAGGGGGCCAGGTCGCTGAGGCCCTTGGTGAGGGAGTACTGGCTCAGCGCGAAGTACTCGACCTGCGCGACGTCGGGGACGCCCTTCTTGGCCGAGAGGGCGTTCGACAGGGCGGTGTAGTGCTTGTCGCCGGACCGCTCGCCGACAAGGTTGATCTTGACCTTGGGGTACTTCTTCTGGAAGTCGGCGGCGACCGTCTTGAGCGTGGGCTCCCAGGCCCAGACCGTGACCGTGCCGCCCTTCTTCAGAGCCGCCTGGATGTCCCCGGCGGAGACCGGCTTCTGGTCGGCGCTGTCGTCACTGGAACCGCAGGCGGTCGATCCCAGGGCGAGGGCGGAGACGAGGGCTATGCCGCGCAGCAGGCGGCTGGTGGTTCTGCGCATGGAGGTGCTTCCACTTCTTCGTGGGTGGGACAGGGTGAGGGTGAACGCGGTGACGCTGAGGGGGGTGTGGGGGCCTGGGGGTGGGTTATTCCTTGACGCTTCCGGCGGCGAGCCCGGACTGCCAGTACTTCTGCAGCAGCAGGAACGCGACGATCAGCGGCACGATGGTGAGCAGTGAACCGGTGATCACCAGGTTGAAGATCACGTCGCCACCGATCGTCTGGGCCTGGGAGTTCCAGGCGTCCAGGCCCAGGGTCAAGGGGTACCAGTTCGGGTCCTTGAGCATGATCAACGGCAGGAAGTAGTTGTTCCAGGTAGCGACCGTGGTGAACAGCAGGACGGTCACGATGCCCGGCGCCAGCAGCGGCAGGCTCACCTGGAAGAAGGTCCGCACCTCGCTCGCGCCGTCCATCCGGGCGGCCTCGAGCAGTTCGTTCGGGATGGCCTCGGTGGCGAAGACCCACATCAGATAGAGGCCGAAGGGCGAGACGAGCGAGGGGATGATCACTGCCCACGGTGTGTCGGTCAGCCCCATCTTGCTGAACATCAGGAAGGTGGGCACTGCCAGGGCGGTACCCGGGACGGCGACGGCACCGATGACCACGGCGAAGACGGCGCGCTTTCCGGGGAAGGAGAACTTCGCCAGCGCGTAACCGCCCAGGATCGCCAGGAACGTGGCACCGCCGGCGCCGAGCCCGACGTACAGCAGGGTGTTCAGGAACCAGCGTACGAAGATGCCGTCGTTGTAGGTGAACGTCTCCCTGATGTTGTCCCAGAGAGCGAAGTCGTCGCTGAACCAGAGGCCGGAGGACGTGGCCAGCCCTTCCTGGGTCTTGGTGGCGCTGATGACCAGCCACACCAGGGGCACCAGGGTGTAGAGCAGGAACACGCCGGTGAGCAAGGTCAGGAGCACGCTGCGCTTGGGGCGCCCGGGCTCGTGCCGACGGGACTTGCGCAGTCGGGGCGCACCCTTGCTCGCGTCGGCGGTCCGGACGGATACGGACGGGGAGGCAGCGGTGACGGGGCTGCTCGTGCTGCTCGTGCTGCTCGTGCTGCTCATCGGGTTACGCTCCCTTGCGCATGCCGCGGAGCTGCACGACATAGGCGACGACCATGGTGATCAGCCCCATGATGATGGCGACCGCCGCGGAGTAGTTGTGCTGCTGGCCGTTGAAGGACAGCGAGTAGGTGTAGTAGTTCGGGGTGTAGTCCGTCGTGATGGCGTTGCGCGCCAGCAGCCGCAGGATGCTCGGCTCGTTGAAGAGCTGGAAACTGCCGATGATCGAGAAGATCGTCGCGATGACGAGGGCGCCGCGGATCGCGGGGAGCTTGATGGCGGTGATGACGCGGAACTGTCCGGCGCCGTCGATCTCCGCGGCCTCGTAGAGGGAGTTCGGGATGACGCGCAGCGCGGAGTAGAAGATCAGCATGTTGTAGCCGACGAATTCCCAGGTGACGATGTTGCCGATCGACGCCAGGACCAGGTCGGTCGAGAGCGGGTCGGGCAGGGTCACACCGAAGGCGTCGTTGATGTCCCCGACGAGTCCGAAGCGCGTGCCGTACATGAAGCCCCACATCAGGGTGGCCACCACGGCGGGCACGGCGTACGGCAGGAAGATCGTGATGCGGAAGAAGTCCCTGCCGTAGAGACGACCGCTGTCCAGCGCGAGGGCGATCAGCAGGGCGATGCCGAGCATGATCGGCACCTGTATGACCAGGAACAGCGACACCCGTACGAGGGAGTTCCAGAACTGGTCGTCCTCCAGGGCCTGTTGGTAGTTCTCCAGGCCGACGAAGCTTGTGCCGCCGATCAGCTGGTCCCTGAAGAGGCTGAGGTAGATCGAGTACCCGATGGGTGCCAGGAAGACGAGGGCGAACACGGCCACGAAGGGGCCGATAAACCCCCACCCCGTCCAGGAGCGGCGATCCCCTTTCACCGGAGACCGGGTTGTGCGCCGCTCAGCGGCCGCCGACGGTTGTAGCGTCGTCATGTCGTTCCTCGCTCGTCCATCTCGGAGCCGGCGTCTCACGCCGTTGCGATGCTCGCGCAAACACGGCTCCCCAGACAGATCTGCGGGCTGTTATGTTTACGTAAACATCTGATGGCGGCATGTCTACACTGCGCCAATGACGATGGTCAAGAGTCGTCTGGTGAATCCGCGACTCGGGTAGCGAAGGAGACGGGTGGACACCACGGACAGCGCCTCGACGAGCAAGGATCCGTCCCGTACGCACATGGGGAAACGGGCCGTGCGGCGCACCCAGAGTGTGTCCATGGCGGATGTCGCGCGCCTGGCCGGAGTCTCCTCGCAGACCGTCTCCCGTGTGTCCAATGGTTACGAGAATGTGAACGAAGAGACCCGGCAGCAGGTGCTGGCGGCGATGAAGGAGCTGGGCTACCGGCCCAACAGCGCCGCCCGCGCCCTCAAGCGCGGCGAATTCCGCACCATCGGGGTCATCACCTTCAACCTCTCCACCACGGGCAATATGCGCACCCTGGAGGCGATCGCCACGTCCGCGGCACAGGAGGGCTACGCCGTCACGCTCCTGCCCGTCGCCGTCCCCACCCAGGACGAGGTGCGCGGCGCTTTCTCCCGGCTGGGAGAGCTCGCCGTCGACGCCGTCATCGTCATCATGGAAGTGCACCTCCTCGATGCGGTGACCGTCTCCCTGCCTCCTCATGTCCAGGTCGTCGTCGCCGACTCGGACGCCGGGGACCGCTACAGCGTGGTCGACACCGACCAGGCCGGCGGTGCCCGTGCCGCCGTACGGCATCTGCTGGACCTCGGCCATCGCACGGTCTGGCATCTGGCCGGCCCCGCGGAGTCCTTCGCGGCACAACGCCGTGCCGACGCATGGCACACCGCGCTGACCGAGGAGGGACGCGTCCCGCCAGCCCTGGTGCGAGGCGACTGGTCGGCGGAGTCCGGCTATCGCGCGGGTCTGCTGCTCGCCGACCGGGAGGACTGTACGGCGGTCTTCGCCGCCAACGACCAGATGGCACTGGGGCTCTTGCGGGCCTTGCACGAGCGCGGCCGGAAGGTCCCCGACGACGTCAGCGTCATCGGCTTCGACGACATCCCCGAGGCCGGTTCCTTCGTGCCGCCCCTGACCACGGTTCACCAGGACTTCGCCGGAGTGGGACGCCTCTGCGTCGAGGGCGTACTGCGGCGGATGCGCCACGAAGGTGCGGAACACGGCACCAGGCTGGTACCCACCAAGCTCGTCGTGCGCGACAGCACGGCACCGCCGCCCGCCGATTCGCGCCAGGGCGGTTCGGCGGGGGACGTGGCCTCCGCGGACGGGGAGCTTCATTGACGCCCTCTCCTGCCCGAGGGCAGGAGATTCCGGTCCGTACCGCTACGCGGTACCACCTCGGGTTCCTGTTTCACAGGCCACTGCCGACCGGTGAGGATCGGTCTTACACGGCCTCCGCAGGCCTGACTTCCCGCCCGTCCGGCGGTAGATCCGACAACTACATTGCCGGACAAAGCGATCCTGCCATGGTGCTGCGCCCCTCCGGGACGCTACCGGCAGGATGCCCTACACCTCCACCCTGAAGGGTGGAGCACTGGGTAAGTGTTCGGTAGCTCCTGGGACCGCCTCCCCGGGGTGCGGCCACAGCCCGCCCGGCCGTCGTGCACTGCCGGACGCCGGCCGTCCATCCGGCCACCAGAACCGGCCGGATGGCCGCGGGGACGATGCCGAGGGCCCCGCTTTTCGGGTGACCGCACAGCCTGTCGCCGGGGTCGACGGCTCGATGTGCCCGACGATCGCAGTCGGCCGGGGCTTCGCCGCCCGCACTGTCGCCGCCGGGAGGTCCTGGTGCACATCCTGCTCGTGGCCAGCGCGTTCAACAGCCTTACGCAGCGTGTCCATGCCGAACTGCGCGACCGCGGGCACACGGTCGCGGTGGAACTCGCCCTGCCCGACCGCCCGTTGCCCGAGTCGGTACGGCGGCACGCGCCGCAGCTCGTCCTCGCCCCCATGCTGAGGACGGCGATCCCCCGGGAGGTGTGGGCCGCCTACCCGTGCTTCATCGTCCATCCGGGGCCGCTCGGGGACCGAGGCCCGTCCTCTCTCGACTGGGCGATCCACGAGGGCGCCGAACACTGGGGTGTGACGGTCCTTCAGGCCGACGGGGAAATGGACGCCGGGGACGTCTGGGCGTGTGTACCGTGTCCGGTCCCGCCGGTTTCCAAGAGCGACCTGTACCGCAACGAGATCGCCGACGCCGCGCTGGCGGCCGTCATGCTCGCCGTCGAGCGCTTCGCCTCCGGGACCCACACCCCGCGAGTGCAGATCGCGGCGCCCGCGGGTGACACCCCGGTGCGCATCCGCCCGTACCTCGACCAGAGCGTCCGGCGGATCGACTGGGACGCGGACCGTACACAGACCGTCCTGCGCAAGCTGCGCGCCGCGGACTCGCAGCCCGGCGTGCTGGACATGCTGCTCGGCACCGAGTGGTACCTCCACGGCGGACACGCCGAGGACGGTCTGCGCGGCGCGCCGGGAACGCTGCTGGCCACCAGGGCGGGAGCGATCTGCCGGGCCACGAAGGACGGTGCCGTCTGGATTCCCGAGCTGCGGGGCCGGCGCGCGCCCGGACAGCCGCGCACATTCAAACTCCCCGCCGTGCTCGCCCTCGGCGACCGGCTGCCAGCCCTGCCCGAACTCGCCGCCCCCCTGTCCCCGGACGCACGGCGGCGCACCTGGGCGGACATCCGTTACCGCGAGGACGGCAACGTCGGCTTCCTCTCCTTCTCCTTTCCCGGTGGCGCGATGAGCACCACCCAGTGCCGACGTCTGCTGGACGCCTACCGGGAGGCGTGCACACGCCCCACCTCGGTGCTCGTGCTCGGTGGCCAACGGGACTTCTTCTCCAACGGGATCCACCTCAACGTCATCGAGGCCGCCGCGGACCCCGGCGCAGAGTCCTGGGCCAACATCAACGCCATGGACGACCTCGTCGAGGCGATCCTGACGACCACCGACAAACTGGTGGTCTCCGCCGTCGCCGGCAACGCGGCGGCGGGCGGCGTGATGCTCGCCCTGGCGGCCGACGAGGTGTGGTGCCGCACCGGCTGCGTACTGAATCCGCACTACCGCCTCATGGGCCTGTACGGCTCGGAGTACTGGACGCATACGCTGCCTCGCCGCGTGGGAGCCGCGGCGGCCGACCGGCTCATGCGTGAGGCCCTGCCGATGAGCGCCGCGAGCGCCCGCGGCCTCGGACTTGTCGACCGGGTGGTCGCCTGCGGTCCGGGGGATTTCGCCGCAGAGGTCGGCCGGCTGGCGGCCCGCCTGGCGGCGCTGCCCGGAACGCGGTCACGTATCGCCGCGAAGAAGGCCGAGCTGGAGCGCCAGGAAAGCGACGAACCCCTTGCTTCCTTCCGGGAGCGGGAGCTGGCTCGGATGCGCGAGACGTTCGACGACCCCGGGGCGCCGTATCACGCACTGCGTCGCGCGTTCGTCCGCAAGGAGAGGTCACCCCGCACGCCGGGGACGGGAGCGGACCGGTCCACCACCCCCGTCACTGGAACGGCCGCCCATGGCGAGTCGCCCCGGCCGGATCACTGGTAGCAAGGGAGCGATGGTCGAAACAGATGCTTCTGTTCAGGTAGGAGGCGGTCCCATGACAGCCGCGACGCCGAGCACGGCAGGCGCACCGGACACCGGTGGTGCGCCTGCCGACGAGACGCCCACGATCCATATCCTCTGGATCAACGCCGGGCTGAGCTGCGACGGAGACTCGGTCGCGCTCACGGCCGCGATGCAGCCCAGCATCGAGCAGATCGCGCTCGGAGTGCTGCCGGGTCTGCCGAAGATCGCCGTCCACTGGCCCCTCATCGACTTCGAATGCGGTCCGGTCGGCGGCGCGGACACGTTCATCGAGTGGTTCTTCAAGGGGGAGCGGGGCGAGATCGACCCGTTCGTGCTGGTCGTCGAGGGGTCCGTCCCCAATGAGTCGATCAAACCCGAGGGTTACTGGTGCGGCTTCGGCGACAACCCGGAGACCGGCCAGCCGATCACGACCAGCGAGTGGATCGACCGGCTCGCGCCCAAGGCCTTGGCCGTCGTCGCCATCGGCACCTGCGCCACGTACGGCGGTATCCACGCCATGGCGGGAAACCCGACCGGCGCGATGGGCGTGCCCGACTACCTCGGCTGGGACTGGAAGTCCCACGCCGGTATTCCCATCGTGTGCGTCCCCGGCTGCCCGATCCAGCCCGACAACTTCTCCGAGACGCTCACCTACCTGCTCTACCAGGCGGCCGGCTCCGCCCCGATGATCCCCCTCGACGACAAGCTGCGTCCGGCCTGGCTGTTCGGCGCCACCGTGCACGAGGGCTGCGACCGCGCGGGCTACTACGAACAGGGCGACTTCGCCATGACGTACGACTCGCCCAAGTGCCTGGTCAAGCTGGGCTGCTGGGGCCCGGTCGTCAAGTGCAACGTGCCCAAGCGCGGCTGGATGAACGGCATCGGCGGCTGCCCGAACGTCGGCGGCATCTGCATCGCCTGCACCATGCCCGGCTTCCCGGACAAGTTCATGCCGTTCATGGACCAGCCGCCGGGCGCGATGTTGTCCACCAAGGCCAGCGGTGCCTATGGCGCGGTGGTCCGCAGACTGCGGTCCCTGACCGCACACACCGTGGACAAAGAGCCGAAGTGGCGCCACACGGGAGACAAGGTCACCACCGGATACCGGCCGCCGTGGTGACCCACCGCCGCACCTGAGCCGCGCACCCCCGATCCGTCCCCCCACCCCCCTCGAAGAAGGGCACGACACACACGATGGCACCGAAGACGAAGGCGGCAGGCGACGGTAGCGGCCTGATGGAGATGTCCTGGGACCCGATCACCCGGATCGTGGGCAGCCTCGGCATCCACACGAAGATCGACTTCAAGCAGAAGCGGGTCGCGGAGTGCTACAGCACCTCGTCGGTCTTCCGTGGCTACAGCGTCTTCATGCGGGGCAAGGACCCCCGCGACGCCCACTTCATCACCAGCCGGATCTGCGGTATCTGCGGCGACAACCACGCCACCTGCTCGGTGTACACGCAGAACATGGCGTACGGAGTGAAGCCACCGCACCTCGGTGAGTGGATCATCAACCTCGGCGAGTCCGCGGAGTACATGTTCGACCACAACATCTTCCAGGAGAACCTGGTGGGGGTCGACTACTGCGAGAAGATGGTCAAGGAGACCAACCCCGGCGTCCTCGAACTCGCCGAGCGCACCGAGGCGCCGCACGCCGGGGAGCACGGTTACCGCACGATCGCCGACATCATGCGGTCCCTGAACCCCCTCGAGGGCGAGTTCTACCGCGAGGCCCTCCAGGTGAGCCGCTACACCCGGGAGATGTTCTGCCTCATGGAGGGCCGCCATGTGCACCCCTCCACGCTCTACCCGGGCGGCGTCGGCACCATCGCCTCCGTACAGCTCTTCACGGACTACCTCAGCCGCCTGATGCGCTACGTGGAGTTCATGAAGCGAGTCGTCCCGCTGCACGACGACCTGTTCGACTTCTTCTACGAGGCGCTGCCCGGGTACGAGGAAGTGGGGCGCCGGAGGGTCATGCTCGGCTGCTGGGGCGCGCTCAACGACCCCGAGTACTGCGACTTCACCTACGCCAACATGACGGACTGGGGCCGACGGATGTTCGTCACCCCCGGCATCATCGTCGACGGCAAACTCGTCACCAACGACCTCACCGAGATCAACCTCGGCATCCGCATCCTGCTGGGCAGTTCCTACTACGAGGACTGGCAGGGCCAGGAGCAGTTCGTCACCCACGACCCGCTCGGCAACCCGGTCGACCCGCGCCACCCCTGGAACCAGCACACCATCCCCGCCCCGCAGAAGCGGAACTTCGACGACAAGTACAGCTGGGTCATGTCACCCCGCTGGTTCGACGGCAAGGAGCACCTCGCCCTGGACACCGGAGGCGGCCCCATCGCCCGCCTGTGGTCCACCGCGCTGTCCGGGCTCGTCGACGTCGGCTATGTGAAGGCCACCGGCAACAGCGTGGTCATCAACCTGCCGCGCACGATGACCAAGCCGGAGACCACCTTCGAGTGGAAGATCCCGCGCTGGAGCAACGCGATCGAACGCAACCGCGCGCGCACCTACTTCCAGGCCTACACCGCCGCCGTCGCGCTGCACTTCGCGGAGAAGGGACTGGAGGAGGTCCGCGCCGGACGCACCCAGACCTGGGAGAAGTTCGAGGTGCCCGACGAGAGCATCGGCGTCGGCTTCACCGAGGCGGTCCGCGGCGTCCTCTCCCACCACATGGTGATCCGCGACGGCAAGATCGCCAACTACCACCCGTACCCGCCCACCCCCTGGAACGCCAGCACCCGGGACACCTTCGGCACGCCCGGCCCGTACGAGGACGCCGTGCAGAACACGCCGATCTTCGAGGAGAACACCCCCGAGAACTTCAAGGGCATCGACATCATGCGCACCGTCCGCAGCTTCGACCCCTGCCTGCCCTGCGGCGTCCACATGTACGTCGGCGGTGGCAAGACCGTACAGAAGATGCACATGCCCACCGGCCTGAGCGGACTGGGCGGATGAGCGCGGGCACGGCGGTCGACGCGACGAGGACGGTGGACGCGGTACAGACCGGGCGGCGGATCGAGGACGTGCTCGACCGGCTCGCCGCCACCGGCGATCCGACCGCCCGCGCGGCGGCCGAGGAACTCGTGCAAACCCTCATGGACTTCTACGGGGCAGGGCTGGCCCGGGTGCTCCACCTGTTGTACGCGTCCGAGAACCGTACGGCTCCGGGCGGCCCGACGGCGGCACTGCTCGGCGACGAGCTGGTCGCGAGCCTCCTCGTCCTGCACGACCTCCACCCCGAGGACCGGGACACCCGTATCGCCCGCGCGCTCGACAGCGTTCGAGACCACGACCTGGACGTCGTGGACTTCGACGAGACGACCGGTACCCTCCGGCTGCGTACCGCCGGCGGCGGCGGATGCGGCTGCGCGGGCGGCGGTACGGCGGCCCGGCAGGTGGTCGAGGACGCGCTCGCCTGCTTCGCGCCGGAGGTCACCACGGTCGACATGCAGCCCGCCGCGCCTTTGGGGGAGCCCGCGCTCCTCCAGATCGGCGCCGCCCCGGCGTCGGCGACGGCGCGATGAGCGCGCCCCCGGCCTCCAGGCCCGCCCTGCGCGGTCTGCGCAAGTTCCTTGCTCCACGCGCGCCCCAGCCCGAGCGATGCGGGCTGTGCGCGGTGGTGGTGGACGAGGCGCACCACCGCCACCTGGTGGACACCGAGCAACGGGCCCTCGTCTGCGCCTGCGTGTCCTGCGCGATGCTGATGGAGCAGCCGGGCGCCGCCGCGGGCCGCTTCCGCGCGGTCCCGGACCGCTATCTCACCGACCCGGACCACCGCCTCGACGACCATGCCTGGGAGGCCCTGCAGATCCCGGTCGGTGTCGCCTTCTTCTTCCGCAACGCCGCGCTGGACCGGCTGGTGGCCCTCTACCCGAGCCCCGCCGGGGCCACCGAGAGCGAGCTCGAACCGGCGACCTGGACTGCGGTCCTCGGCGACAGCCGCCTCGCCGCACTCCTCGAACCCGACGTGGAGGCGCTGCTGCTGCGCCGCACCGACGGCAACTGCGCCTGCTATCTCGTACCGATCGACATCTGCTACGAACTGGTCGGCCGGATGCGCCTGTTGTGGCAGGGGTTCGACGGCGGGGCCGAGGCCCGCGCCGCCCTGGACGCGTTCTTCGACCACGTCGGTCGACGCGCCCGCCCCGTGGGCGGGGAGGGTCGGCCGTGACCGAGTTCTCCTTCGCCTGCACCGGAGTTCGCGCCGACCGTTACGCCGCCGGACCGACGCTGGTGTTCCGGCTGCGCGTCACCGCGTCCGGCGACGCACCGGTGCATGCCCTCGCGCTGCGCTGCCAGATCCGTATCGAACCCGCCCGACGCGGCTACGACAGCGCCGAGGCCGACAAACTGGCGGACCTCTTCGGCGAACGCTCGCGCTGGGGCAGCACCCTGCAGCCCGTGCAGTTCGCGCAGGTCTCCCTCATGGTCCCCGGCTTCACCGGGGAGACCGAGACCGACCTCGTCGTGCCCTGCACCTACGACATGGACATCGCCGCCACCCGGTACTTCGCCGCGCTCACCGACGGCGAGGTACCCCTGCTGATGCTGTTCTCCGGCACGGCGTTCACCGGGGCGGGCGGCTTCCGCGTCGAACCCGTCCCCTGGGACCGGGAAGCCACCTTCAGGATGCCGGTCGCGACCTGGCGGGAGATGGTCGAACAGCACTTCCCCGGCTGCGGCTGGATCCGGCTGCCCCGCGCCACCATGGACGCCCTGCTCGCCTTCCGCTCACGACGGGCGCTGCCCTCCTGGGAGGCGACCGTACGGGCCCTGCTCGACGAATCCGGCACCGCAGCCCCGCCCCGACAGGGCGCCGCTCTCACCGGCAGCACCGCCGGCACCGGAAGGACCGCTCCGTGAGCGTGACCGCTTTCGCCCCGGAGACCGAGGCGCGCTTCGCCGTCGCCCGCCAAGTGGCCGACGCCGTCCTCTTCGAGGGCTATGTGCTCTACCCGTACCGCGCCTCCGCCGCCAAGAACCGGCTGCGCTGGCAGTTCGGCGTGCTCGTCCCGCCCGCCTGGGGCGCCGACTGCGAGGAAAACGACTTCCAGCACACCGAATGCCTGATGGAACCCAAAGCGGGCGCCACCCTGGCGGTCGAACTGCGCTTCCTGCGCGCCCGACGGCGGACGGTTCAGCAAGCACGCCCCGACGGAGGCTTCGACCCGGTCCCCGAACTCCGGCTGGGAGACCGGGTCCTGGTTCCCTGGGACGAGGGCACCGAGGAGCGCGTCGAGGCGGTCGTGGCGGTGGACGACCTCCTGGGCGACGGGGTCACCGTCCCCTTCGACCGCCCCGCCGGGGAGGGGACGGAGCCCGTCCTCGACGAGGCCGGCCGGACCGTCGGCCGGCTGGTCCGCAGGTGCGAGGAGATCAGCGGCGTACTCCGGCTGTCGGCGCGCGAACTCGACGGCCCCTACCGGGTCCTGAGACTGACCGCCGTCGTCGAGAACACCAGCACCTGGACGCCTCCGGTCGGCCGGGCCGCCGACCGGGACGCGGCGCTCCCGCGTTCCCTGGTGGCCGCCCACATGCTCCTGGGGCTGGGCGCCGGTTCTTTCCTGTCGATGACGGATCCCCCGGAGTGGGCGAGGGGCGCGATCGCGACCTGCCGCAACCTGCACACCTGGCCCGTGCTCGCCGGCGAACCCGGCCGCACGGACGTCGTGCTGTCCTCGCCGATCATCCTGGAGGACCACCCGGCCATCGCTCCGGAAAGCCTGGGGGCGCTGTACGACGCCACCGAGATCGACGAGATCCTCGCGCTGCGCACCGCCGCCCTCACCGACGAGGAGAAACGCGAGGCCCGGGGCACCGACGAACGGGCCGCCGCCGTGATCGACCTGGCCGACTCGATGCCCCCCGAGGTCCTGGAACGCCTGCACGGGGCGGTGCGCGGCCTGCGCGAGGTCACCGGAGCGGCGCCCACCGCGGCCGCCGCCGGATTCCCCGACGAGTACGGTGTCGCGCGCCCGGACACCCCGTGGTGGGACCCGGCGAGCGACGCGGGCTTCGACCCGGGACGCGACCGCGTCGTCGTGGACGGCCATTCGCTGGGCGCGGGCAGCCGGGTGCTGCTGCGACCGGGTCTGCGGCAGACCGACGCGCAGGACCTGTTCCTCGCGGGTCGCACCGCGAAGGTCGAGGCCGTACTGCACGACGTGGACGGCGGGGTGCACCTCGCGGTGACGGTGGAGGACGATCCGGGCGCCGACATCCGCCGCGAGCAGGGACGCTTCCTGTACTTCCAGCCCGACGAAATCACCCCGTTGGAGGACGGCGCATGAGCCCGTCCCCGGAGCGCGGCAAGGTCCTCGTCGCGGGCATCGGAAACATCTTCCTCGGCGACGACGGCTTCGGCGTCGAGACCGTGCGGGCACTCGGCGCACGTGATCTGCCCGGCCACGTCGAGGTCGTGGACATCGGCGTACGGGGAGTGCACCTCGCCTACCAACTCCTCGACGGCTACGACACCTTGATCCTCGTGGACGCCACGGCACGCGGCGGAGATCCCGGCACCCTGTACCTGATCGAGCACGACGGCTGTGGCGGCGACGAGCCACCCGCCGCACCGCTCGACGGCCACCGGATGACCCCCGACACCGTGCTCGCCCTGCTGGGCACGCTCTGCGCCGCGACCGGCGCCGGCCCGCCGCGGCGTACGCGGGTGGTGGGATGCGAACCGGCCACGGTGAAGGAGCGCATCGGTCTCAGCACCCCGGTGTCCGACGCCGTACCGGAGGCCGTACGGCTCATCGAAGAAATGCTCCGGCTCGACGAACCGGGAGAGCCGGCGCCGCGGGCCCTGGCCGCCGACGCCGCGAAGTGAGGAGAGACAGGATGATGAAGAACCTCATCGGGGGCGTGCTGGTCGCCGCCCTGGCCGCCCTCGTCGTGCAGTCCCTGCCCGACATCAGGCGCTACTTGCGGATGCGCATGATGTGAGTCGACGCCTGCCGGCCCGGCCGACCACGCCGTGCCGATGTGCTGTTGCGGCGAACGGTGTACGCGGCCGGGCGGCGACGGCGCGGCGGTCCGTCGGCCTTGGGCGCCTCACCTCTAATGGACCGCGGCGGGCCGCTCATGTACGCCCCGCCCCGCGGGGCAGTGACCTGCCTCCGCCAGGACGGAGACCGATGCACGAGATGTCCATCGCGCTGGCGGTGATCGGCCAGGTGGAAGAGGCGGCGGAACGGACCGGCGACGTCACCACGGTACGAACGGTGCGACTCCAGGTCGGTGAACTGGCCGGCGTCGTACCCGACGCCCTGTCCTTCTGCTTCGAACTCGCCTGCGCCGGGACCGTGCTGGAAGGCGCCGAACTGGTCACCGACACGGTACCGGGCAGGGCCCGCTGCGGACCGTGCGCGCACGAATGGGCCGTCGGCATGCCGCCCCTGCTGAGCTGCCCCCGGTGCGACGGATCGAGCACCGAACTGCTGTCGGGCCGTGAACTGCAGATCGTCAGCGTGCGCTGGGAGGACGGCCGGACGCACGCGCCCACCCGCCAACCGATCCCCGAGGAGCGCTGAAACCATGTGCCGTGTGGTCGACCTGCAGCAGGCCGTACTCGCCAAGAACGACGCGACCGCGCACACCCTGCGTGCCGCACTGGCCGCCCGCGGCATCACGGTCGTCAACCTGCTGTCCAGCCCGGGCAGCGGCAAGACCGCCCTCCTGGAACGCGAACTGATGCTGGCGCGACAGCGGTCCGTGCCGGTCGCGGCGCTGACCGCCGACCTCGCCACCGAGAACGACGCGGCGCGACTGGCCCGCTCGGGCGTCCCGGTCAAACAGGTGCTCACCGACGGACTGTGCCATCTGGAGGCCGGGATGCTCGGCAGCCACCTGGAGGCCTGGCCGCCCGACGACACCCGGCTGCTCTTCGTGGAGAACGTCGGCAACCTCGTCTGCCCGGCCTCCTACGACCTCGGGGAGACCCTGCGCGTCACGCTCGCCTCCGTGACGGAGGGCGAGGACAAGCCGCTGAAGTACCCCACCGCCTTCGGCCTGGCCCATCTTGTGGTGGTCACCAAGACCGACCTCGCCGAGGCCGCCGAATTCGACGAGGCCGCGTTCCGGGCCAACGTCCAGCAGGTGAACCCCGGAGTGGACGTGCTGCTGACCTCGGCCCGCCGGGACAGGGGAGTCGGCGCCCTCCTCGACCGGGCGCTGGCAGCCGCCGAAGACGCTCCTTTGCACACTCCCGTCATGGCCCGTCGGCCGGAGGACTCCGCACACGTCCATGCCGGGCACACCCACCACCACGACCACGCGGTCGACACCCACACCATGGCCCAGACGCGCTCGTGAGCGGCCCGACGCACGCGACCGCCGTCGCCGACGAGACACCGTGGCGCCGTCGCGTCACCGTACGGGGCGTGGTGCAGGGCGTCGGCTTCCGGCCCTACGTCTACACCCTCGCCACCGCTCTCGACCTCCGTGGACATGTGACCAACACCCCCCAGGGCGTGATCGCGGAGGTCGAAGGGGCTCCCGCGGCCGTGGCCCGGTTCTGCGACCGGATCGCCGTACACGCGCCGCCGCTGGCACGCGTGGAGTCCGTCCACCACCAGGAGCTGCCCGCCACGGGCGACACCGCGTTCACCATCCTCGCCTCGCGCACGGACGGACCGGCGCGCACCCTGATTCCGCCGGACACCGCCACCTGTGCCGCGTGCCTGCGCGAACTGGCCGACCCGGGTGACCGGCGCCACCGGCACCCCTTCATCAATTGCACGCACTGCGGCCCGCGCTTCACGATCGTCACCGGCCTGCCCTACGACCGGGCACACACCACCATGGCCGACTTCCCGATGTGCCCCGACTGCGCCCGGGAGTACGCCGATCCGGCCGACCGCCGCTTCCACGCGCAACCGGTGGCCTGCCCGGCCTGCGGCCCACGGCTGCGGCTGCTCACCCCCCGACCGGGCACGGACGGGCCGCCGGTGCCTGTCACGGAGGGGGATCCGGTCGCCGTGGCGCGCAGGCTGCTGGCGAGCGGCGCGATCCTCGCGGTGAAGGGACTGGGCGGCTACCACCTCGCCTGCGACGCCACCGACTCCGACGCCGTCGCCCAGCTGCGACGCCGCAAGGCCCGGGGGGACAAACCGTTCGCCGTCATGGCCAGGAGCCTCCACGACATCGAGCACCTCGTGCGGATCGGTCCCGAGGAGCGGAGCCTGCTCACCGGCGCCACCCGGCCCATCGTGCTGCTGCGCCGACGTCCGGACGACTCGCCCGCGGCGATGACCCCATGGCCCGCCGCGGCCGTCGCACCCGGCAGTCCCGACCTCGGCATCATGCTGCCGTACACCCCCCTGCACCACCTGCTGCTGGGCCTGCCCGGCGACGCCGGGGGCCCTCGGCTGCTCGTCATGACCAGCGGCAATGTCGCCGGTGAGCCGATCGTCACGGACGACGAGGAGGCGCTGCTGCGGCTGGCCCACCTGGCCGACGCCTGGCTGACGCACGACCGGCCGATCCATGTGCCGTGCGACGACTCCGTGGTCCGCGTGTGCGACGGGGAGCCTTTGATGATGCGCCGCGCCCGTGGCTACGCGCCGCTGCCGCTGGCCCTGCCGGTGCCCGTGCGCCCGGCCCTCGCGGTCGGCGGAGACCTCAAGAACGCGTTCTGCCTCGGTGAGGGGCGCCGGGCCTGGCTGTCCGCCCACATCGGCGACATGGACGACCTCGCCACCCAGGCGGCCTTCGTACGCGCCGTGACACAACTGGAGTCGATCACCCCGGTACGGCCGCGACTGCTGGCGGCCGACCGTCATCCCGCCTACCGCTCCGCCGGGTGGGCCGCCCGGAACGCGGCGGGCAGGACTCTCGTACGCGTCCAGCACCATCACGCCCATGTCGCCGCCGCGATGGCCGAACAAGGGCTGGACGGCCGTCGCCCGGTGATCGGTGTCGCCTTCGACGGTACGGGGTACGGGGACGACGCAGCGGTGTGGGGCGGCGAGATCCTGCTCGCGGACTACACGGGCTTCACCCGGTTCGGGCACCTCGCGTACGTTCCGCTGCCCGGAGGAGACGCCGCGGTGCAGCGGCCGTACCGGATGGCGCTCGCGCATCTGCGGGCGGCCGGCCTCGGCCGGCCGGAGGGGCTGCCCTGCGTGGCCGCCTGCCCGGACGACGAACTCCTGGTGTTGGAAAGGCAGTTGGACCGCAATCTGAACTGCGTACCCACCTCCAGCATGGGCCGGCTCTTCGACGCCGTGTCGTCCCTCGCCGGTGTGTGCCACCGGGCCGGGTACGAGGCGCAGGCTGCCGTCGAACTGGAGGCCAGCGCGCTGCGGGCGCCCGCCGGGGACACCGGCACGTACACCTTCGCCGTGCGGGAGCCGGAGACGGGACCGGGACCGGACCAGGGCGTGGAGCGGGGGGTCGGCGCCCCCGTCGTCGCGGATCCCGCCCCCGTCCTGGCCGCGATCGTCGAGGACCTGCGAGCGGGCACGGAACCGGCCCTGGTCGCGGTCCGATTCCACCGGGCCGTCACCGGCCTCGTACACCGCATGTGTGGGCTGGCACGTGAGCGGCACGGGCTCGACACGGTCGCCCTGACCGGCGGCGTGTTCGCCAACGCCCTGCTCTCCTCGGCCTGCGCCGCGGCCCTGCGCGAGGACGGTTTCACGGTCCTGCGCCACCATCTGGTGCCGCCGGGGGACGGCGGCCTGGCGCTCGGTCAGCTCATGGTGGCCGCCCACGTCGAGGACCGTACCGGAGCGACCGACTGACGAACCGTCCCGGCGGCGCCGGGTGAGGCACCACCCACAGCGAGGAGAGGCTCCATGTGTCTGGCGGTACCCGGCAGAGTGCTGGACATCGAGGAACGTGACGGCACCCGGATGGCCACGGTCGACTTCGGCGGCGTGGTCAAGGAGGTGTGCCTGGAGTACCTGCCCGACCTCCAGGTCGGCGAATACGCCATCGTCCACGTCGGGTTCGCGCTGCAACGTCTCGACGAGGAGTCGGCGAAGCAGACGCTCGACCTGTTCGCGACCCTCGGACTGCTGCAGGAGGAGTTCGGCGACCCCTGGGAGATGGCCGCGGAGCCGGGCGGAACCGTCCCGCCCGTGGGCGAGAACCTCATCGAGGAGACGCGCAAGTGAAGTACATCGACGAGTTCCAGGACCCGGAGCTGGCACGCCGGCTCCTGGACGACATCCACTCCACGGTGACCAGGCCGTGGGCGCTGATGGAGGTGTGCGGGGGCCAGACGCACACCATCATTCGGCACGGCATCGACCAACTGCTGCCGGACCAGGTCGAATTGATCCACGGACCCGGCTGCCCGGTGTGCGTCACCCCGCTCGAAGTCATCGACAAGGCGCTGGAGATCGCCTCCCGCCCGGAGGTGATCTTCTGCTCCTTCGGCGACATGCTCCGCGTTCCGGGTACCGGGCGAGACCTGTTCCAGGTACGGGGAGAAGGCGGCGACGTACGGGTCGTCTACTCGCCGCTCGACGCGCTGAAGGTCGCCCGGCAGAACCCGGACCGGGAGGTGGTGTTCTTCGGTATCGGCTTCGAAACGACCGCACCCCCCAACGCGATGACGGTCCACCAGGCCCGCAAGCTCGGCATCCCCAACTTCAGCCTGCTGGTGTCCCATGTGCGGGTGCCGCCCGCCATCGAGGCGATCATGCAGTCACCGAGCTGTCGCGTGCAGGGCTTCCTGGCGGCCGGGCATGTGTGCAGCGTGATGGGCGTGGACGAGTACCCGGAGCTGGCCGAGCGTTTCCGCGTTCCGATCGTCGTGACCGGATTCGAGCCCCTGGACATCCTCGAAGGCGTACGCCGGACCGTCCGGCAACTGGAACGCGGCGAGCACACCGTCGACAACGCCTACCCGCGCGCCGTCCGTCCGGAGGGGAACGCGGCAGCCAAGGCGATGCTGGAGGACGTCTTCGAAGTCACCGACCGCGCCTGGCGCGGCATCGGCGTGATCCCGCGGAGCGGCTGGCGGCTGTCCGCGAAGTACCGCGAGTACGACGCCGAGTACCGTTTCTCGGTCGACGGCATCCAGACCCGGGAACCGGCCGCATGCCGCAGCGGAGAGGTTCTGCAGGGCCTGCTCAAGCCGCACGAGTGCGAGGCGTTCGGCACGCTGTGCACACCCCGCACCCCGCTCGGAGCGACCATGGTCTCCAGCGAGGGCGCCTGCGCCGCGTACTACCTCTACCGGCGCCTGGACCTCACCCCCGTCGCCCGGGAGGCGAGCCCCGTTGTCTGAGACCACTTCCCCGCGTACTCCCGCGGTGGACGCGGCGGCCTGGACCTGCCCGGCTCCGCTGCGCGACCAGTCCCGTGTCGTGATGGGCCACGGCGGAGGCGGGGCGCTCTCCGCCGAACTGGTCCAGCACATCTTCGCGCCCGCCTTCGGAGGAGCCGTCCTCGCCCAGTTGGGCGACGCCGCCGCACTCACGCTCGGCGGCGTCCGGCTGGCCTTCTCCACCGACTCCTTCGTGGTGCGGCCGCTGTTCTTCCCCGGCGGCAGCATCGGCGATCTCGCCGTCAACGGCACCGTCAACGACCTCGCCATGAGCGGCGCCCGGGCCGCCTACCTCTCCTGCGGCTTCATCCTGGAGGAGGGCGTCGAGATGGAGACCGTCGCCCGTGTGGCCGAAGCGCTCGGGGCGGCCGCGCGGACCGCGGGCGTCGAGGTGGCGACCGGCGACACCAAGGTGGTGGAGGCCGGTCACGGCGACGGGATCTTCATCAACACGGCCGGAATCGGGCTCATCCCGGCGGGTGTCGACCTGCGACCACAGCGGGTCGTCCCCGGCGATGTCGTGATCGTCAGCGGCGCCATCGGCGTGCACGGTGTGGCGATCATGAGCGTCCGCGAGGGCCTGGAGTTCGGTGTGGAGATCGAGAGTGACTGCGCGGCGCTCGGTGGCCTGGTCGGCTCCATGCTCGCCGTCACCCCGGACCTGCATGTGCTGCGCGATCCCACGCGCGGCGGGCTCGCGGCGGCGCTCAACGAGATCGCGGCCGCCTCGGGCGCCGGCGTCGTCATCCAGGAACGCGAGGTGCCGGTCCCCCCGGCCGTCGCCAACGCCTGCGCGATCCTGGGCCTGGACCCGATGTATGTCGCCAACGAGGGCAAGCTGGTGGCGTTCGTCCCGCGCGGGCATGCCGACGCCGTACTCGACGCGATGCGGGCACACCCGCTGGGCACCGGCTCCAGGATCATCGGCGAGGCCGTGGAGGCCCACCCCGGCATGGTGGTGGCCCGCACCGGGCTGGGCGGCACCCGGGTGGTCGATCTGCCGATCGGGGAGCAACTGCCGAGGATCTGCTGACGGCGTGGCCGGGGTTCATACGACCCGGGCCTCGCCGTACGGCACCAGCCGCACCGGCCCGATCAGTCCGTACGCCTGCCGGGCCAGGCCGCCGTAGACAGCCGGGTCACTGACCCGTAGCCGGTTGGCCAGCGGAGTGGCCACCTCGACCTCGATGAGGTTGGCCCCTCGTCCGAGCAGGCCCCCCAGGTCCACCACCGGGTGGATCTGGTCGACCGGGTCGAGCCGGTGGCCGTTCACGGTGACCCGGCAGGTGTCGGTCACGCTGCCCAGCTCGAGCAGCGCGCCGTGGCCGCCGCTCCAGCCGCTGCCCAGGGTGACAGTGGTGCGGTAGCGGCCGACGCCCGCGGCGTCCGCGAGTTCGGTGATCTGCGACCAGGGCAGCAGCGCGTCGAGGGTGAGGTCGTGTGCGACGACGGTGGTGCGGTAGGCCGTGTCGCCCGGCCGCCAGTCCTCGACGTGCAGCTGCCAGGACGTCAGTTCCCTCGGCTCGGGGACGGCCTTGAGTGTCGTACGCACGGTGCGGCCGTCGGAGAGGACGGTGCTGTACGTGCCTGCCGTGGCGGCTCGGACGGTGAGTCCGGCGTCGGTGCGGCGCACCTCGTCCGCCTCGCTGCTGACGGCGTGCTTCCGACCGTGGTGGTGGTCGCCGAAGAGGCCGGGGCGGCCGATGGCCACGATCAGGGTCTGCGCGGGCTGCAACGCCACCCGCACGGTGATGTCGTCGCCGTCCTCGGTGTAGCGGGCGAGGCGCTCGGCCCTTCCGGTCCAGGGGTCGAGGAGGTAGGGCACGCCGTCGGCGGTCGTGCGGTGCAGGGTGACCTCGTGGTCGATCGGGGCCACCGGGGGTTTGACGGTCTCGGCGTGCTTGCCGTTGCACAGGTAGTAGTAGTCGATGCCGTCGGCCACGCGGTGGGCGTTGAGCAGGGTGGAGGGGGTCGTGTAGCGGACGTCCGGCCGCACACCGAGGTCGGCGAGAGCCGTCGGGACGGCCGCCTTGTCGGTGAGGTGACGGACCAGCGGCTGGGTGAGCAACTCGCCCACCACGGCACGCAGTTCATCGGTCTCGCCGCTGTCCGGGACGCCGGGCGGCACGACGGCGTCCCAGGCGCCGAGCAGCACGACGGGCAGTCCGGCGCGGGTGAGCCGCAGCAGGGCTCGGGCCTCGGACAGCGCGAGGGTCACGGTGGAGCCGTAGAAGAAGTCGCCCTCGACGAACAGGGCCTTGTAGGCCGGGCCGTCGGGCGCGAGGCGCCCTCGGCGCACGGTGGCGGCGGGCAGGTCGAGCAGCGGCCCGCTGAGGAACTGGTGGGTCCAGCCCAGGGGGATGCCCGTCGCGGTGAACCAGGAGGCACCGATGCCGGTGGCGGCGTATCCGGTCTGCCGGAAGACCGCCACATCGGCGCGCGGACGGCCGGTCTGCAACACCTGGTGCACCCGGCCCAGATACCCGGACACGTCCCGGACGTGCCGCCAGGTCGGATGCCTCGGTCCCCACGACTCGCCGTAGCCGGCCGTGCCCTTGTACGGGGTGAAGGCCGCGTATCCCGGCCAGTTGACGCCCGGGAGTTCGGCGTACGAGAAGCCGTGTACGACGGTCTGGTTGACCCCGGCGGCGTAGGCGCCGCCCATGGTGCGCAGGAACTTCTGCCAGGTGGTGCTGTACGCGCCGCCGGCGTAGGCGCCCGCCTCGCAGGAGAGCACCGTACGGCCTGCCATGTCACGGCCTCCGGCCAGGCAGCGGTAGTCGTCGAGGTTCTTGAAGCCGAGGGATTCGCCCTCGGGGATGTCCAGGATCGCGGCCGAGGCGATCGCGTCGGTCTGCAGACCGTAGGGCTGGGAGCGCAGGTGGAGGCCGAGCGAGTGGGCCCAGGTGCGCAGCGCCGTCACATGGTGCCGGTTGAAGAGGGTGGAGACGGTCTCCCAGAAGTCGTGCCGGATCTGCCGGGTGACGGCCGCCTCGAAGGCGAAGACCTGGTTGCCGTTGCCGAGGATCACGGCGGGCAGCAGCGGCAGCAAAGAGCGGCCGGTGTGCGCGAGGAACGCCGCCGGCAGACCGGGTGTCCACTGCAGCCCGTCGGTCTCCAGCTCGATGGAGTCCTCGAACAGCGCTCCGCCGGACACCTTCAGCAACCGGCGGACGGCGGGGGAGAGGATGTGGGCTTCCCAGAAGTCGGTCACCGCGCGCGTGCCGGCCGCACTGAAGTGGTCGACCACATAGGCGGCCGGGGCGGTGTGCGGGCCGCCCTCCGGGGTCTGTCCGGAGCCGCGCACCCAGTAGGAGACGATCACCCAGTTGCCGTCGTCGGGCGCGGTCCAGGTGAGGGTGGAGTCGGCGACGGCCTCGGTGAGGTCGAGGACCGAGTCCAGGTCGAGGCCCGTCTCCTTGCGGGTGGAGTTCGCGGTGTTCACCCGTGCGGCCTGTACCAGCAGCAATCGCTGCCGGGTCACTCCGGACGCTGCTGCGTGGACGGGTGGGGGCACGGGACCCGAGTAGGCGGTGCCCGCGGCCAAGGTGACCGATCCGTAGGCGAGTTCCTTGACGGCGGCTTCGCTGTCGGGGGTGATGCCGGGGACCGCCGCGGGCCAGCTGGGGCCGATGGTCAGATCGATGGTGAGGCCGCGCCGGGCGGCCTGGCCGAGTGCCGCCTCCACCCCGGCGACCCAGGCGGCACTGCCCCAGCCGTGGCGTGCGGTGTCCAGTACCGAGGGGTCCGTGACGCTGTGATGTACGGCGGCGATCTCCGCCCCGCCGAAGCCGGCGTCGGCGATCTGGTCGATCTCCCGTCTGATCTCCTCGGGGCGCACCAGGCCGTCGGGCCACCACCAGCGGAACTTCGGCCGTACCGCGCGACCGGGCTCGGTGAACGACAACGGCGCGTCGGAGGAAGCTGCCGCCGGTGACATGGGCAGGCTCCAGTCGAGCGCGCCTGCGGTCGCGGTGGCGACGGCGGCTCCGAGGAGAGTGCGGCGGCGAAGTGTCGTACGGCCGGCCGACGGGTGGTCGCTCATGGGTCTTCTCCACTCTCTCGGCGGCCGGCTCTCTTGGAGGACGCCGGTGGGCAACACAAAGAGGACCCTGTTGGGGCCCGCATTTTGAATCGTTTAAATCCCTGGGGAAGCTAAGGCTCGCGATCCGACAGCGTCAAGATCCGTGCACGAGGTGGGAGTTTCGCGTGCGGAACTCATACGCCGCTCACTCTGACGGAGGCATACTGCTGGACCTTGTCGTCATGGGCCTCGACCTGCGGAACCTGGTTGCGCCCATACCAGGATCCGCGGTCCTGCCCACAGGAGGGACCTGGCTGCCGCGACACCCTGGGGGCAGTGTGGTCGCATGAACACCACCAGGATGTCGAGGGCCCAAAGCCGTGTCACGCCGCTGCGGTCGCTCGCCGGGCGCACGTACGTCCCGCGCCGGAGAAGAAGGGGAGAAGCAGCAGAGAGTCAGGCTCCAGCTGTCGAGGTGGCCGGGGGTGACGGTGAAGATGCCGGGGATGTCGTCCGTGACGCGGAGCTTGCGGACTCCGTTGGCGGGATCGCTGAGGCATCGACGGTGTAGGTCGCGTGCAACTGCGTTCCGGTGTCCCGGACGAAGCCCCGGTCGCGGTGCCCCGCACGGGAATGGGGAGCCCTCTCACCGGAATACGTTGTCCGAATCGTCCCAGAGCGAGGGGTCACTCGACGATGCGTACTCGCTGGGGAGCCTTGAGGACGTCTGATACATCGCGTCGATCTCGGCGGCGAAGCGTTGCACGATGGCGTCCCGGCGCAGCTTCAGCGAGGGGGTGAGAAGGCCGTTTGCCAGGGCGAAGGATTCCGGGAGTACACGGAACACCCGGATGGACTCCGATCGGGACACGGTGCTGTTGGCCGCGGCCACGGCGCGTCTGACCTCCTCCCGCAGTTCGTTCTCCTCCCGCGCGTCCCGTGTCGGTGCGTCACCCTTGGACAAGCCTCCGCGCCAGTGCGCGAGGAAGTCGGGATCGAGGGTGATCAGGGCACCCACACATGGCCGGTTGTCGCCCACGATCACGGCTTGATGGATTAACGGATGGACGCGCAGGCGCTCTTCGAGGGCCGCGGGAGCCACGCTCTTGCCGCCGCTCGTGATGATGATGTCCTTCTTGCGGCCGGTGATGGTCAGATACCCCTCGGCGTCGAGACGGCCGATGTCGCCCGTCGCCAGCCACCCGTCCTCGAACGACGCGTACGTGGCCGGGGCATTGTTGATGTACCCCTGGAACACCGAGGGGCCCCACACCAGAATCTCTCCGTCGTCGGCCACCCGGATGTCCGTGCCGGGCAGAGCGCGGCCGACGGTGCCGAGCTTCTCACGCCCCAAGGGCTGCATCGTGATGCCGCCGCTGGTCTCCGTGAGCCCGTAGCCGTCGTGGATGGGGATCCCGATTCCCGTGTAGAAGAGGGCCAGTTCACGGTTGAGCGGGGAGCCACCCGACACCGCACCGCACACCTTTCCGCCCAAGGAGGCGCGCAGCTTGCGGTAGACGGTCTTCTCGTAGAGGGCGTGCTGCAGTCGCAGGTCGAAGCCGGGACCGGGGCCGGTGCCCAGCCGGTGGCGCTCGGCGGCCGTGGCGAAGTCCTTCGCCGTCTGGACAGCGCGCTCGAACAGGGCGCCGCGGCCTGTCCGTTGCGCGGAACGCAGGAAGCTTTTGTAGATCTTCTCGAAGACGAACGGTACGGCGTAGAGATAGGTGGGACGGAAGGAGAGGAGGGCCGCGGACAGTGCCTCCTCGCTCGCGTCGGGCTCATGTCCCAGCAGCACGCCGCCCCGCAGGCAGAGCCCCTGGATCAAGAGGCCGTACACATGGGAGAAGGGCAGGAAGGCGAGGATGGCGGGCTGCTCACCTGGGGGAGCGGCCGTGTGTCTCCAGCCCGCGAGGAGCGTGTCGCAGGGGCTGGCCAGGTTGCGGTGGGTCAGGGCGCAGCCCTTGGGGCGCCCCGTCGTGCCGGACGTGTAGGCGATGACCGCGGTCGAGTCGGGCAGCACGATACGGCGGAGCGAGTCGACCGTCGTCGGAGGGATCGCCCGGCCGCGCTCGACCAGCTGTGTCAGGGCGCCGGTGTCCAACTGCCAGACGTGGCGCAGTGACGGCAGTGACGCGCACGCCGAGGCCACCGTCATGACGCCCGCCTCGTCCTCGACGGCCACGGCTACGCAGCCCGCGTCCTGGAGGATCCACGCGACCTGTTCGTGCGACGACGTCGGATAGATCGCAACGACCTCGGCGCCCACCGTCCACAGCGCGTAGCTGAGCACGGTCCACTCGTAGCGTGTACGCGCCATGATGGCCACCCGGTTCCCTGGGCGGATGCCGGATGCGACCAATCCCCTGGCCACGTCGACCACTTCGCCCCACAGTTCGGCCGCGGTGATCGGTGTCCAAGGACCGGGAGAGCCGTCGAGACGGCGGGCGACCTGCGGAAGGTCCGGCTCGCGGCGTGCCGTTTCCAGAAGACTGTCGGCGAGGCCCCCCTGCATCACTGTCGTATCCGGGGGTGGCAGTTCGAACGCGTGCATCGCCGCTCCAGAATTCTCCTCAACGTGCCCACACCGAGAGGCGCCAGTGCCGAGGATTTTCGAATCTAGCCCAGACCGATGACCATCGTGATGGATTCGTGGAGCCGTTCGCCTACCGATGCGGTTACGGTTGGCGAACCTCCCCCGGAACCTGCGCGAGTCCGTGCGTGCCGCCGTTCCTGCCTCCGTCCCGAGCAGGCGATGGTCCATGAGGTGCAGGAGGCGCCGGCGCGCGTACCGCAGTCGGCACCTCCTGCCGGAGCGGATGCCGCCGATGCTGCCGCAGCCCAACGGCACCCGCGGGAGCATCCTCGGATCACGGAGGGGACAAGAGCGCATCCGAGGTGATGAGGGCGGTCGAGCCCGGGGCCGTACACGCGTAGGCGCCCGCGATCGCTCCCAGCCGGGCGCACTCCCGTACGTCCCGCCCGGTGAGCCTGCCGTACAGGAAGCCGCAGACGAAGGCGTCGCCCGCGCCGTTGGAGTCGACCACCGGAGCGGGTGGGACGGCCGCCGGGATGTGCTGCGGGGTGGAGCCGCCGTCGCGGGTGAGGACGTAGGAGCCGTCCGCACCCGCCGTGGCGACCACGGTCTGCGCGCGCCCTTCCTGGAGGATCTTCCGCATCAGCGTGGGCGTGCCTTCTCCGGCTCCTGCCGCGCTGAGGAAGACGAGGTCGGAGCGGAGGGCGAACTCCCGGTGATGGTCGGCCAGTCCGTCCCAGTCGTGCAGATCGGTGGAAACGGGTACGCCGAGGTCCTCGATGTCGTCGTAGAGGAATCGCCCGAAGTTCATGATGGAGAGGTGGATGTGGCGGGCGCGTCGCAACCGGGGCAGATAGAAGTCCCGGGGCATCCGTAGATCCGCCGGATCGCGGCTGTCGTAGAAGGACATCCGACGGCCGGACGCGTCCACCAGATTCACCGCGCGGCGGGTTCCGGCGGGGGAGATCAGCGGGACGAACTCCACATTCCCCTTGGCCATGCGCTCGCGCACCTGGGCGCCGATCCAGTCGTCACCGATGCAGTCGAGCAGGGCGACCGTGAGGCCCAGGGCCCGGGTGCCGAGGGCGACGTTTCCTCCGGTGTGACCGGGCCACTCCTCGATCGGGCCGACAAGAACCGAGTCGGCGAGTGGGACCGGCAGGGAGTCGACGCGGACGATGGTGTCCACGCCACTGCCTCCGACCACCAGGACGTCGTATTCCTCGGACTGGTCGGATTCCGTGTGCTGTGGGATCACTGGTCCATCTGCCTCTCTTCCCCGCCGACTTCAGTATGACGTGCGGCCCGCAGCGTGCGGGGGAGCCGCAGCACCTCGCGGCGTCTCGTCGTGGCCGCGACGGAAACCGGCTGCCAACTGCGCTGCCCGACCCTTGACTTCACAAGACCCAAGCGCGACATTCCTGACTCTGCATCAGAACCGGGACGCCGCAGGCCCGTTGCCTCCGTTGCCTCCCGGGGTACAGCACGCTCTCCCATTCCTTCGCCCGTTGGAGCGCCCTGCCATGTCCACAAGCGCGGACCCTGCGAGACGTAACGACTGCTCTTTCGAGCCCGGCCCGTCACGGCGCCGGGTGCTCGGCGCGGCGACGGGGGCCGGGCTCGCGCTCGCGGCCGGGCTCCCGTCTGTCGCGGACGCGGCCGACCTGCCGCTGCTCGGTACGTACGACGTCGTCGTGATCGGTTCCGGAGCGGCGGGGATGACCGCTGCTCTTACGGCCGCGAAGCAGGGTCTGACCTGCGTGGTCGTGGAGAAGGCGGCCACGTTCGGGGGCTCGGCGGCGCGCTCCGGCGCGGGCATCTGGATCCCGAACAATCCGGTGATCCTTGCCGCGGGGGTGCCGGACACCCCGGCGAAGGCAGCCACTTACCTCGCGGCGGTGGTCGGGCCCGACATCTCCATCGAACGACGGCAGGCCTTTCTCGGCCGCGGCCCCGACATGATCTCCTTCGTCATGGCCAACAGCCCGCTCCGCTTCCGCTGGATGGAGGGCTACAGCGACTACTACCCCGAGCTGCCCGGCGGACTGCCGGGTGGCCGCTCCATCGAGCCCGACCAGCTCGACGGAAACATCCTCGGCGCCGAACTGGCCCATCTGAACCCGTCGTACATGACCGTCCCGAGCGGCATGGTCGTCTTCAGCGCCGACTACAAGTGGCTCACGCTCTCGGCGGTCAGTGTGAAGGGCGCTGCCGTGGCCACCGAGTGCCTGGCCCGCGGCACGAAGGCGGCACTCCTCGGCCAGAAGCCCCTCACCATGGGTCAGTCGCTGGCGGCCGGCCTGCGCGCCGGACTGCTCGCGGCCCAGGTGCCGGTGTGGCTGAACACCCCGCTGTCCGACCTGTACTTGGAGAACGGAACCGCCAAGGGAGTGGTGGTCGCCAAGAACGGCTCACCGGGCCTGATCAGGGCCCGGCACGGGGTGATCGTCGGCTCCGGCGGCTTCGAGCACAACGCGGCCATGCGTGCCCAGTACCAGCAGCAGCCCATCGGCACCGAGTGGACGGTCGGAGCCAAGGAGAACACCGGGGACGGCATCCGGGCGGGGCAACGGGCCGGTGCCGCGCTCGATCTGATGGACGATGCCTGGTGGGGGCCCGCGATCCCGCTGCCCGACCAGCCGTACTTCTGCCTCGCCGAACGCACCCTGCCCGGCGGGCTCCTCGTCAACGCCGCCGGCGCGCGCTTCGTCAACGAAGCGGCCCCCTACAGCGATGTCGTGCACATCATGTACGAACAGGACGCGACCGCCCCGGACATCCCGGCTTGGCTGATCGTCGACCAGAACTACCGTAACCGCTACCTCTTCAAGGACGTGCTGCCGACTTTCACGTTCCCCGACGCGTGGTACACGTCCGGCGCCGCCCACAAGGCATGGACCCTTGACGCCCTCGCCGCACCGATCGGTGTACCCGCGCCCGCCCTGCGCTCCACCGTCAACCGCTTCAACACCCTCGCCCAGAACGGCCTCGACACCGACTTCCACCGCGGGGACAGCGCGTACGACCACTACTACACCGACCCCTCCATCCTGCCCAACTCCTGCCTGGCACCCCTGTGGCTCGCTCCCTTCTACGCCTTCAAGATCGTCCCGGGCGATCTGGGCACCAAGGGCGGCTTGCGTACGGACGCCCGGGCGCGTGTGCTGCGACCGGACGGATCCGTCATACCGAGCCTGTACGCCGCCGGAAACGCCAGTGCGGCAGTCATGGGCCACAGCTATGCGGGCGCCGGTTCGACGATCGGTCCCGCGATGACCTTCGGCTACATCGCGGCCCTGGGCATCGCTGCCGGTGCGGGGGGCTGACTCCAGGTAAACAGACCGCATGGTCCAGTAATGGTCGAGTCAAGTCCATTGTCGATTGGGTGGTCGGTGATCTCGATTCGGCCTGGTTGAGGCGGGTGTGCGGGTGGAATTGTGACTTCTTGGATGGATCTGGAGTGTCGGCGGAGGGGGCGCGCAGTGACCCGCAGGAGCAATTGACATACCGCATGTGCTGTTTTTTACTCGGGTGTCAGGGCTGCTTCGCGGGGGCGGCACACCAAGCAGGGGAGACGGCGTGGACACCGACATACTCGGCACATTCGCTGTGCGGGAGAAGGGCGTTTCGGTCACACCGACCGCTCCCAAGCCGCGCCAGGTGCTGGCCCTTCTGGTCCTGAATGTCGATCAGGTGGTGTCGGTGGGCATGCTGGCCGAGGAGCTGTGGGGTGCGCGGCCGCCGCGCAGCGCCCGGCCCACCCTGCAGACCTACATCCTGCAGCTGCGTGAGCTGATCACTGCGGCGCTCGGTCACGGCGGACACGCCGGCTCCGGCAGTGACGGCGGCCAGGGTGGCGATCTTGCTGGTGCTGGTGCCGGTGCCGGTGGTGGGGGTGGGGGTGCGAAGGATGTGCTGCTGACGGTGCCGGGCGGGTATCTCCTCAAGAGCGGTGGGGGGCGTAGTGATGTCCGGGTGTTCGAGCAGTTGGCGGGACGGGGCTACCGGGCGATGGATGCCGGGGATTTCCCCGAGGCTGCCCGGCAGTTACGTGAGGCGCTCGCTCTGTGGCGGGGACCGGCGCTGACCGATGTCCATGCCGGCTCGCATCTGGCGACCCAGGTCAAGCGGCTGGAGGAGACCCGGTTGTGTGCGCTGGACCAGCGCATCGAGGCGGATCTGCGGCTGGGCCGGCACCGCGAGCTGCTCGCTGAGCTGACGGTGCTGGTCACCCGGTATCCCACGCACGAGAGTTTGTGCGGGCAGTACATGCTGGCGCTGTACCGTTCGGGGCGCAGGGGCGAGGCGCTGGACGCCTACCAGCGGCTGCGTGCCACGCTGGTGCGCGGCCTGGGTCTGGAGCCGTCGGCCGCGCTGGGCAAGCTGCAGCGCTCCATTCTCATGGCCCGGCCGGACGGTTCACCCGCCGGTGGCACCCCCGGCACCCCTGGCACGCCGGGCGCGACCGGCACCGGACGGCTCGCCCCCGTCGGCTGAGCCCCCTGGTCCCGGCTCCCTCCGCGCCGACGCGGCTTCCGGCGGGGCTCGAGGGGTTTTCGAGGTGCCCGGCACAGCCTGGGTGTGCCCGGAGGAAGGGGTCGCTCATGTCGTCGCCGTGGGTGCAGTCGGGTGAGTGCACGGTGAGTGTGTCTGCTCCGGCCGGGGTGGTCTATGGCCTGTTGGCCGACGCAGTGCACTGGCCGGTGTTCGTGCCCGGGCAGGTCCATGTCGAGCGGGTGGATTTCGACGGGGTGGAGGAACGGCTGCTGTTGTGGGAGGCGGTGTCCGGCCGTGTCCGCTCCTGCCATGTCCGGCGGCTGCTGCGGCCGTACTCCCGGTCCGTTGTGTTCGAGCAGCACGACATTGCGTACCCGGACGCCGTGGTGAGTGGCGTCTGGGCGGTGCGGGCGGTGGGCGAGGAGCGCTGTCTGCTGACCCTGCGGCACGACGAACGGTCCCCGGCCGGGCCGCGAACCCCGCCCTCTGCCGCCGAATCCGACCCGGTGGGTGTGCGGGAGCAGGTTGCCCGGGTCCGGGAGATGGCCGAGCGGTGGGCGGAACTCGATGAGCTGCTGCTGTCGTTCGAGGACAGTGTGCGTGTCCAGGGTCCCGCCGAGCTCGTCCACGACTTCCTCTACGACATCGGGGGCTGGGCCGGGCGTGTTCCGCATGTTGAGCGGGCCCGGGTGACGGAGGACGTGCCGGGCGTCCAGCTGGCGGTTGTGGACAGCTGCGCCGCTCCGGGAGGGCAGACGGTCACTACCGAGACCGTCCGGCTGTGTTTTCCGCATGCCGGGCGAATCGTTTTCAAGGAGACGGTGACACCCGCGCTGATCGCGGCGCACAGCGGTGAGTGGTCGCTGGTGCCGGACGCGTCCGGGGTACGGGTGGTCTGTACCCGCCGCGTGATGCTGCGTCAGGAGGCCGTCCGGCCGGTGCTGGGCGAGGGGACCAGCCTGCCGGAGGCCCGCCGCTACGTCCGCGAATGGCTGGGACGCGCCGGCACCGAGGTGCTGGGCCTGGCCAAGTGGCATGCGGAGAGCGCCGTCCGCCGTCTGCGATGAGGAGACCGACCACCGAGACCGACGACATCCGTGTACGGAAGTTCACCGGGAATCTCCACGGCCGTGCGTGGGACCCTCACTCGGCAGCGGCCGCATTTCAGCAGGTCAGCGCATTCCGTCGGTCAGCCCAGGCTTCGCCTCACAAGTCCAGCAGGACATCGGTGGTGGGGATGCTGCAGCAGGGCAGAACTTCACCTGAAGCGGGATCCTCCAGGGGCTGCGTCGTGTACTGGACCTGGCCGGTGAGCAGGGGAGTGGTGCAGGTGTGGCACACCCCGGTACGGCAGGACCAGCGGGTGGGGATGTCGCACGCCTCCGCCAGCTCCAGCAGCGTTGAGTACTGGTCCGACCAGCGGGTGGACAGTCCGCTGCGGGCGAAGGCGACGAAAGGCCCTGTGCCCTGGGGGTCGGGCGGCTGGTGAGGGTGTCCGGAACTCGGGTCGGCGACGCCGGGGTTGATGGCTGCCAGGGCCCCGAAGACTTCTGTATGGATGTTCGAACCGCTCAGTCCCGCCAGCTGGAGAGCGGATGTCACTGCCGACATGAAGCCCGCAGGGCCGCACAGATAGGCATGTGCGTCGACGGGGATGCCCAGGTTCCGGATATCTCCGCTGGTCATACGTCCGAGCGTGATTCCCGGCCCGGTGACCTCAAGATCCGGGGCGGTGTAGTAGATGAAGGCGCGGGAGTCGGGCAGCCGGGCGAGGAGCTGCCGGGCCTCTTCCGCGAAGGGGTGCTGCCCGGGGGTGCGCGCGGTGTGTACCCACCACACGGCGCGGGAGCTGTGGTCGTCGGCCAGCTGGCGCAGCATCGCCAGGACGAGGGTGACACCGATGCCCGCCGAGAACAGCGCCACGGGCGTGTCGTCATCGGCCAGCACGAACGTTCCGCGGGGGGCAGCCGCTTCGATGACGTCGCCTCTGCGTAGATGGGTGTGAAGGTAGGTACTGACCTCGCCGCACTCTTCGCGTTTGACGCTGATCCGGTACTCGGCGGCGCCGGGGGCGGAGGACAGCGAATAGGAGCGCACCAGGCTGGGCCGGCCCTCTTGGACAATCCGCACGCTCAGGTACTGGCCGGGCGTGGCCGGGGGCAGCGGCTGGGAGTCCATGGCCTGCAGGTAGAACGAGGACACCGTGGGTGTCTCGGGTACGACTCGGGTCACGCGCAGCTGCTTGAAGCCCCTCCAGCCCGGCGGGGCGGGTGCGGGGCCGGGCGGCTGGTCGAGCCGGCGGCTCATGTCCTGGAAGGACTGCTGCCATCCGGGGCTGAGGGCCTCGATGCTCAAGGCGGCACGCAGCTTGGCCGGATCGGGCCTTGGGAGGTAGAGCAGGGCATCGGTATCGGCGATGGTGAGAGCCCCCTCGCCGGTGCGGGTCCGTGTGATCTGGTCTCCCGCCCGGACCCGGCCTTCGTGGATGACGCGGAGGTAGAAGCCGGGAAGGTGGTGGGCGACCAGCATGGAGGCCATGCGCGGTTCGTTCAGCCGCATGCCGACGCGATAACAGGTGACACGTGGCTGGGTGACTTCGAATTCGGCTTCGCCGATGCGGTACCGGTCGCCGATGCACACCTCGTCGTCGGCCAGCCCGTCGACGGTGAGGTTCTCCCCGAACTGGCCGAGCTCGAGATCGTCGCGTTCGAGAACCTTGCGCCAGTATGCATAGGACTGTGTCTGGTAGACGAGGACCGCCCGCTGCTCCCCGCCGTGGCCCTGCAGGTCGCCCTGGCCGTCTCCGTCGATGTTGAGGCGGCGCACCATCCGGGGGCCGTTGACGGGATACTTCCACGCTCCCGTGTGCACCGTCTTGCCGCGCCACCGCACGTCCTTCGGCAGTCCCACATTGACTGACAGCAGGGTCGCCATCTCATCCTCCCGGTGCGTCGCCGCCACACGGTGAAGCTGGTCGCCTGAATATGCCGCTCGAATCGAGGGGACGTCTCCCGGCCGATGGGAGGCCGTCATCGCTAGATCATCGAGTTTAGTGGTCTGGCTGATCAGCGCCTGGCTTCGGAATATGAATCGCTGGACGCCTGGTCCGGATTCTGCGAATGGCTGCTTTGCGGGCACTGGAACGCCTGGTCGCTCTCGTCGCCACAGGCTCGGTGACGAAAGCCGCGGCAGCCCTGCACCTGTCGCAGCCGGCGCTGTCCCATCAGATCGCGGCCCTGGAGCGGGAACTCGACACCCCGGTAGTGCCTCCCACCAGGTCTCCCTCAGCCCGTACCGCAGCCCAGCCGTGGTCTGCCGGTCGACAATACGGCCGCCCGACCGGGTTCCGCACTCCGGCACGGGAGGCAAAAGAACTCGACAAAAGGTACAAAAGAGGTGTGAATAAGAATCCTGAAACCCCGCAAAGCGTGGACAAGTGGGCGGACCGGATCCGGACGGTCTCCTCGACGTCCGACCCTCAGGCCGCCCGCAAGCTGGCCGGCGACATCTACCGTGCCGCACAGGACGAACTCGATGCCGAACGTGCCCGGGCGGAGTTCGAACGCGAGGAATAAGCCTGTCCGCCCCTGCCGGCACCTCCACGCTCCACGCTCCACGGCGAAGGGCTGACCTTCGCCCCGTAGCTGCGCCTTCTTGCGGGGCGCCCCTGAACCGGCGAGAGCGTCAATGCCCGGTTCCTTGCTGCAGCGACGCCGTTGCAGCCCTGGTGCGCGGGGTCTTTTTCGGGCCCTGTGCATCGACGCGGCCTACGGGCCCGGGCTCTCTGTTGTGAGCCTGGACCCCGCAGAAGGATGAGGACCGGACCGCTCACGAGCGGCTGCCCTCCGTTGACTGCCAGGCTGACGCCGGTCATGAAGGTGTTGGTCATGACGAAGAGCACTGCCTGGGCGATGTCCTCGGGTGGTGCCCATATGTCGCACGGGTTTGGCTGTGGACATCTTCTCGAATAAGGCCGGCCTGGGGGCACCGGCGGCACCCATGCGATTCTCCAAGTCGGACCAGGCCGGCCGCGCCCCCTGCATCACCATTCTGTGTCAGGCGCTCACGGTCTTCAGGAGCGCGGCGAGGCCGTCGGCGTAGATGCCGTGGAAGAGCTCCTCGGCGTCGGTGTCGCTGACGCCGACGGGGGTGAACGTGCCGGACCATTCGACGCGCGAGACGTCGGGGCGGCCGGGGACGGCGTGCACGCGCAGAGTGGAGAGATAGCCGGCCACTGGGAACGGCGCCTGCTCGATGGCGTAGGAGTAGCTACGCACATCGTGATCGAAGGCCTGGAGGCGTTCGACGATGACGCCGCCGTCCTGGTTGGTGAGGCGGCGTACACGGCCGCCTTCGCTCAGTTCGCTCTCGGGGATGTAGGGGAGCCAGTCGGGCAGGGACCCGAAACCGCCGATGAGCTGCCAGACGCGGTCGGGGCTCTGCGGGATGTCGAGGGATGCGGTGGTGGTGGCCATGGTGGGTGCCTCCTGTGGTGTGCTGTGGTGTGTCAGGCGGTGGGCGTGGGGGCGTCGGCGGCGATGAGCTTCTCGTCGCGCAGGGCGGCCCAGAAGGCAGCCGGGACGCTCTCGGCGAGGGCGGCGACGTCCTCGGCGATGCGGCTCGGCCGGGTTGCGCCGGGTACGACGGCGGCCGTGGCGGGGTGGGCCAGTGCGAACTGCAGTGCAGCCGCCTTGATGCTCACACCGTGCTCGGCGGCGAGTGCCTTGATCCGTTCGACCTTGGCGACGATCTCCGCCGGGGCCTCCTGGTACTCGAAGTGCCGACCGCCGGCGAGGACGCCGGAGCTGTACGGGCCGCCGACGACCATGTCGACGCCCTGCTCGGTGGCGGCGGGCAGCAGGCGCTGCAGGGACCGGTTGTGGTCGAGGAGGGTGTAGCGGCCGGCCAGAAGGAACGCGTCGGGCCGGGGCTCGTCCAGGTCGAGGGTGAGTTCGATCGGCTCCACACGGTTGACGCCGAGGCCCCAGGCCTTGATGACGCCTTCGTCGCGGAGCCGCTGCAGGACGCGGAAAGCGCCGGTGCGCGCAGTCTCGTAGACGGCCGGCCAGTCGTCGCCGTGGAAGTCCTGGGCAACGTCGTGCACCCAGACGATGTCGAGGCGGTCCGTCCTCAGACGCGTGAGGCTGTCTTCGATGGAGCGCAGGGTGGCGTCCGCCGTGTAGTCGTCGATCATCTTGTTCGGGCGGCCGTGCTCGAACAGGCCGCCCTTTTCGCCCAGGTTTCGGGCGGTGGGGTCCTCCAGCTCGTCGAGGATGACGCGGCCGACCTTGGTGCTGAGCACGAACTCGTCGCGCGGCCGGCGGGCCAGTACCTCACCCAGACGGATCTCGGACAGACCGGCGCCGTAGAACGGGGCGGTGTCGAAGTAGCGGATGCCCTGGTCCCAGGCGGCCTCGACGGTGGCCGCGGCCTCCTCGTCGGGGATGCTGCGGAACATGTTGCCCAGCGGTGCGGTACCGAAGCCGAGGGTGCCCGGCAGAAGGGACTTGATGCCCATGAGGAAGATCCTTCTCTCCATTACGTGACGCGAAGTTCAGAAGGGTTTTTCCGCTCCGCGGCTCTTGCTCTGTCGAGGTTAGGATCGAGGGATAAGACTGTCCAAGACTTGCTTGGACACACTTGAGTCCCGAGAGGTCTTACGTGCTTGACCTGCGCCAACTCCGATATTTCGTGGCCGTCGCCGAAGAGGAACACGTCGGCCGGGCCGCCGAACGCCTGCACATCTCGCAGTCGCCGCTGAGCCGGCAGATCGCCCAGCTGGAGAAGGTCCTGGGTCTGACGCTGTTCGAGCGCAGCCAGCAACGCATCCGGCTCACCTCCGACGGCCGCGTCTTCCTCACCGAGGCCACAGCCCTGCTGCGGCACGCGGACCGACTGGAGAACCTGGGCCGACGCCTCGGCCGGGGTGAAGAGGGCGGCCTGTGCGTGGGGTACGTGGGCGACGCCATGCACACCGGCCTCCTGCCCCAGGCCCTGCGCGCTCTGCACGCCGAGCGTCCCGGGATCCACGTCGCCCTCTACGGCCTGACCTCTCCACAGCAGTTCGAGGGACTGCGCCAACGCAGCCTGGACATCGCCCTGGTCCCGGAGGCGCCGCCCGAGACGGACCCGGACCTGCGCAGCGCCCTCCTCCTCGAGGACCCTCTGCTCCTGGCCGTGCCGAGCAGCCACCCCCTCGCCGACGCGACGGAGATCCTGCCCGAAGACCTCGATGCCCAGCCATGGATCGCCATCGAGGACAGTCAGGACCACGCCTGGCGGGACAATTTCGTCGCATCCTGCGCCGCCGCCGGGTTCACCCCCGATATTCGACTCGAGGCCCCGGAATCCCTCACCGCACTTGGCCTCGTCGCGTCCGGGCTCGGCATGGCGTTCGTGCAGACGAGCATGCTGCACGGCCACACGCCAGGCATCACGGTCCGCGAACTCCCCTGGTTCCAGAGGTCCGTGCGCCTGTGGGCTGCCTGGCACCGGATCGATCTCCGCCCGGTCGTCGCTTCGTTCCGCGCGACCGTCCTGAACATCGGAAACAAGGAGCAGGAACTCACCGGCTGAACCCGCGAAACCTGCGGCACAGCGTTGTCGGCGATGACCGCTCCCTACGGTGTCGAGGAACTGAGCGCCGACGCCGGGCCCCGATGGCGCCGGCCTTCGGACAGCGCCGAAGAAGTGTTGCCGACCTCATTCACCATCGCCCGGCAGCACAGGCCCAGGGCAGCTTCGACCATCTGCTCGGTAAATAACTGTTGTCGTACCGATCTTGGGTTCTGTCGATCGAACGTGGAATCAGATTTGTCAAGGTTGTGGCCCTTTTGTCGCGAAGAAAAGCAGTGGACGGCAATCATGCGAACGGGACACTGGTTCGATGACTGATTCTGACGTGAAGGCGGATCTCCGTCTCTCCTTGCAGGATGCCCGTGACGCGTTGTTGTGGAAGCTGGAAGGCTTGTCGGAGTACGACATCCGCCGGCCCATGACTCCGACAGGCACCAACCTGCTGGGGCTGGTCAAGCACCTGACCGGCGCCGAAGCGGTGTATTTCGGCGAGACCTTCGGCCGGCCGGTTGAGGCGCCGCCGCTCTGGATCGCGGGGGCTGCCGAGCCGAACGCCGACCTGTGGGCGACCGCCGACGAGACGCGTGAGCAGATCGTCGACGATTACCGCCGGGTGTGCGCTCACTCGGACGTGACGATCGAGTCGCTTCCCCTCGATGCTGTCGGCCAGGTGCCGTGGGGTCCGCGGCCCGAGCTGCCACTTCGCCGGATTGCTGTCCACATGATCGCCGAGACTCAGCGGCATGCTGGGCATGCCGACATCGTCCGTGAACTCATCGACGGGGCCACAGGACAGCGGCCCGGGAGCGACAACATGGCGCCCGGCGACTCGGCCTGGTGGGAGAACTACCGAAGCCGACTGGAGCAGGTGGCCAAGGAGGCGGACTCGGGCTTGTAGATCAAGTGAAAGGGCGCCTGACCTGCAGGTTCGCGTGGCGCCATGCTTCCGCCTGGGCTTCGAGGTGCTTCACGCGGCATGCCTCGGCGTAGTCGACGCGGGCCTGCTGCATCGCGGCTTGCCAGCGCAGTCTCCGTTCGCTGTCTGGTCGCTTCCAGGTCTGCCAGTCGCTTGCGTTCGGCGGCTTCTCCGCGGAGGGTCACTTCCTGGGGAGGGAAGGTTGCCGAAACCGATGGTCGCGGGTATGCGTCCTGCTATCAGTGAAGGCCTCACGTGACGCTGTGGGCTGACAAGCTGTCGGGGATGGACAGGGAGGGGTGAGCCGTGTCGCAAGGCTGGAAGATCACGGTCATCGTGGCTGCAGCGGCTGGCGTTGTGTCGACACCGTTGGTCTGGCTGCTGAACAGTCCGGACACCGGTCAGCTGGTCGGGGCCTCGGTCCAGGGGGCGGTGGCCATCGGCGCCCTGGTCTGGGCGCTGTTCCAGCAGCCGGCCACCGGGCCGGCGCCAGTTTCGGGGCCGGTGGACGTGGCCGTCGCGACGGGGAAGGCCACGGCCACCGACGAGGGCGACGCCAGCACTGGGGTACGGCGCCCCGCGGGTGCGGGCAGTGGGTCGGCGACTGCGGAGCGGACCGGGGACGCGACCGCGGACGGTGCCGGCAGCAGCGCCAGTACCGGTATCGACTACAGCTGAACTCGCTGACCGGCCGCAGGGAAGCAGACGGGGGCCGTCCATGAAGAAGAAGCGTTGGTGGCGGAGACTCGCGCTCGACCAGCAGACCGTCACGCCGACGCCAGAACCGAAGCCGACGGCGGTGGTGAGGGACACGGGCAGCGCCCGCGCCGCCGGAGAGGGCACGGCTGTGTCCGGGTACCGCGCCCCGGCGCGCGGCCGCTCATTCTCGGCAGCGGGAGCCTCGACACAGGTCTCGGGAACCGGGAACGCCATCGCGTCCGGGGGCGGTATCGCCAACTCGGGCATCCTGACGTATGTGCAGCCGCGCCGGGAGCCGGTGACGTTCCCGCACCAGGTCGGTGTGCTGCCCGCGCGGGTCGGCTGCTTCCAGGACCGTGCCGCGGCATCGGCGCTGCGCCAGGCGGTGGTGTGTCAGGTCCTGGCCGGAATGGGCGGCGTCGGCAAGACCCAACTCGCCGCCGATCAGGCCCGCCACGCCTGGCGCAACGAGGAAGTAGACCTGCTGGTGTGGGTCACCGCAGCCACCCGCAGCGCCGTCATCAACGCCTACACCCAGGCTGCCGTCGACATTCTGTGTGCCGACCCCGGCGACCCGGAGCGTGCCGCGAAGGCTTTCCTGGCCTGGCTCGAACCCAAAACCGCACAACAAACACCCCGCTGGCTGATCGTCCTGGACGACGTCGCCGACCCAGGCGACCTGGACGACCTGTGGCCGCCCGCCCACGCCCACGGCCGGACCCTGGTTACCACCCGCCGCCGCGACGCCTCCCTAGCCACCCACGGCCACGTGGTCCCAGTAGCCCTATTCACCCCGGCCGAGGCCATCGCCTACCTCCAGCAAGCCCTGGCCGCGCACGGGCGCCGCGAAAGCGCCGCGGACCTCGCTGCCCTCGCCGACGACCTCGGACATCTACCGCTCGCCCTGTCCCAGGCCGCCGCCTACCTCACGGACACCCACCTGGACGCCACCACCTACCGCACCCGCCTCGCCGACCGCACCCGCCAACTACCCGACCTGCTCCCCGAGTCCGGAACCCTGCCCGACAGCCAGCCGACCACCGTGGCCGCGGCTTGGTCCCTGTCCCTGGACCGCGCCGACCAACTCCGCCCCGCTGGCCTGGCCCGCCCCATGCTCCAGCTCGCCGCGATGCTCGACCCCAACGGCATCTCCCATGAGGTCCTGACCAGCGACCCAGCCCTCGTACACCTCGCGGCCCACCGGACTGCCCCGGGTAGTGACGGCCCTGCCCGAGAACCCTCCGCCGTCTCCGCCGAGGAGGCGGCCGGCGCGCTGCGCGTCCTGCACCGCCTGAGCCTGATCGACCACATCCTCAACGCCCCGCACCAGGCCGTGCGCGTCCACCAGCTCATCCAACGCGCCATGCGTGACCGGCTCCCGGCCGACCTGTACAACCAGTTCGCACGCACCGCCGCCGACGCCCTGCTCGCCGCCTGGCCTGACATCGAACGCGACACAGACCTCGCCCAATCCCTGCGTGCCAACACCGACGCCCTCACCCGCCACGCCGAGGACGCCCTGTGGGGACCCGACGGCCACCACTGGGTGCTCTTTCGTGCTGGACAAAGTCTCGGCAGGAGTGGCCAGGTCAGAGCAGCAGCAACCCACTATCAACGCCTCGCCGACACCGCACGTCTATACCTCGGCCCAGATCACCCCGCCACACTCGGCGCCCTTCACTGCCTGGCACTGTGGCGGGGTAACGCAGGTGATGCGGCGGGCGCCGCAGAGGCATACGCAGTGCTGCTGCCTGACCTGGTCCGGGTGCTGGGCCCGGAGCACCCCGACACCCTCGCGGCCCGGCGCAACCTCGCCGCCTGCCGGGCCAATGCGGGTGATGCGGCGGGCTCCGTAGCCGCATTGGCCGAACTAGTGACCGACTCAGAACGGGCGCTGGGTCCGGACCACCCCGGCACCCTCTCGGCCCGATATAATCTCGCCTCCACTCGGGGCAAGGCGGGTGATGCGGCGGGCGCCGCAGCCGCATTGGCCGAACTGGTGACCGACTCGGAACGGGCGCTGGGTCCAGACCACCCCGACACCCTCCAGGCCCGGCACAACCTCGCCGAGTGGCGGGGAGGGGCAGGGGATCCGGCCAGCGCGGTTATGGCATTCGCTGAACTGCTGGAGCGCAAGCGGCGAGTGCTGGGCCCGGAGCACCCCGACACCCTCAGAAACCGGCAAGACCTGGCCGACTGGCAGGGTAAGGCGGGGGATCCGGCCAGCGCCGTCACAGCGCTCGCCGAGCTGCTGCCCGACCTAGTACGGATGCTGGGTCCAGACCACCCCGACACCCTCAGCACCCGGCACGAGCTCGCCTTCTGGTGCGGCCAGGCGGGGGATCCGGCCGGCGCCGCACAAGCCACCGCCGAACTCGTTCCTGACCGGGAGCGAGTAATGGGCCCAGACCACCCCGACACCCTCCAAGCCCGGCAAAACCTCGCCTTCTGGTGCGGCCAGGCGGGGGATCCGGCTGGCGCCGCAAGAGCCACCACCGAACTGTTGACCGACTTGGTGCGGGTGCTGGGCCCAGAGCACCGCCAGGTCCTCGACGCCCGGAGCAACCTCGCCTCCTGGCGCGGCCAGGTGGGGGATCCGGCGGGTGCCGTCGCAGCGTTCACCGGGCTGCTGCACGACTTGGTGCGGGTGCTGGGCCCAGACCACCCCGACACCCTCGACGCCCGGAACAACCTCGCCTTCTGGCGCAGCAACGCTGGCGATGCGGCAGATGGCATTCGGTAACGATCGTTCGTGAGACACGAAGATCGACATGACGTTCCCGCAGGTCGTGACCGTAACGCTTCCCGCGTACGCGCCTATGTAACGGGCAGCCCCTTTCGCGATACGGTCGATCATGAAAATCGGCGTTGCCCGTGTATCGACCCGCGACCAACACCCCGAAGCCCAGGAAGACGCGCTCCGCGCGGCCGACTGCGAGAAGGTCTTCACCGACAAGGCATCCGGCAAGCTCGCCCGCCGACCCGAACTCGACAAGGCACTGATGGTCGCTCGCGAGGGCGACCAACTCGGGGTGCCGGTAAGAACGCTGTCACCAGCCGCAAACGGCGGTGATCAGTCCTTTGACCTGGAGGGTCGGGGCAGTTCTGCCGTGTTGGTCGACTCGGCGAGCGCGAGACGGCCGCCCTTCAGTTCGGGCACGTAGTTGTAGATGGTGTTGCGGGAGACCCCGAGGAGCTTGGCGATCGAGGTGACGGTGTTCTCCGGGCGGGCGAGCAGGTCGCGGGCGTGACGTACCTGTTCGTCGGTCATGGCCGGCGGGCGGCCGAGGCGGGCACCTCGGGCGCGGGCGGCGTCCAGGCCCTCGTTGGTGCCCTGGACGATGAGTTCGCGGATGAACTCCGCGAGGGCCGCGAAGACATGGAAGACCAGGCGCCCGACACGATCGGCCGGTCCTGGGCGTCGTATTGCGTCAGAAGGCCGGGAGCAGCTCCCATCAGGGCCTGGACGCTGCGCTCGCGACCAGCCGTTCGCTGGTCGCGAGCGTGCGTCAATGGGGGGCGACGACCGGGCCGGCGGCCCGGTGACGGACCCTCAGCGCAGGCCGAAGGCGCGTGCCACGGTCTGCGTCACCGAGTTCCCCGCCGTGTCCCGGGCGCTCACCCGCAGAGACACGAAGGCGGCCCCTCGCGGCGCGTCGAGGGCGTAGCGCCCGGGCCGCCGCTCCCGAGGCCGGTGCCAGGTGTGCCCGTCGTCGTACGACACCTCGACGGAGAGCCGGTCGACCCCGCCCGCACCCGCCGCACCCGGCAGATGCAGCGCGGTGACCGCCAGATCGGCGTTCCTGTCCGCCCGGCCTGCGTCGTCCGTCGCGATCGCGTAGTCGAGTTGGATCAGCGGCAGCACCGCCTGGGTGTCCGCGGCCGGGGCCTTCGACGCGAAGGTCCACTCGGTACGGGTGGTGGGGGAGTAGGGGCTGACAGTGGCGTCCCGGCTGTTCTCCACGACCAACCGGTAGGGCAGAGTGCCCGCCGAGGGCGCCTCACCCCCGACGACGGTGCCCGTGCCCTGTCCGAGCAGGGTCTTCCCCTGGTACAGCGCGAGGGTCTGCCGGGTCCGCTGGTAGTCCATGGACATGCCCACGTGGTCGGCTCCGCCCCAGCCGGGGACATCGGTGCTCAGCTGGTGCCCGGACCGGGTCGGCCGTTTGTAGTTGTCGTTGAGGTAGGGGCGTTCGATCGGCTTGAACCACTCCTGCGCCTGCCTGCTGTTCGCCCGGTACGTCCGCTTCGGCTCGACTTCGTAGAGCAGGCTGTCGACGTACGCCTCCTGGCCCCAGCGGTTGTCCCCATTCGTGGAGACCCAGTCGACGCGCCTGCCGTTGACCGGCTCGCGCATCGTCGTCCCGATGCCCCAGTTCGAGTACGCGGGCCAGTCGAAGCGGTACTCGCCGCCGCCGCGCGACGGGTCCGGGCTGTCGAAGGTGACGTCCACCCGCGCCAGGTTGCGCGGACCACCCCGGACGACCATGTCGGACGGGATCTCGTTGTGCCACGTCTGCATCAGGTCGTACACGTACGGGCTGGCGGGCACGGACGCGGCTGTGAGGGTGTTCCGGCCCTGCCGTACCTGCCTGATCAGCTTCTCGCCCTCGTCCGTGCTCAGCAGGGCGACGTCGAGCGGGACGGGGGTGAACGGATCGTCGCTGTACTCGCGGATCTGCCGCCCCGGTCGGTCGTTCACGACCAGCAGCAGCTTCGCCCCCGCCGCCGCGGCGGCCCGCGCCTGCTCGACGTCGCCGGTCTCGGCGTCGCGTCGCACGATGACCGCCTTGCCGCGCGCGTCGAGCCCCGCGTAGTCGGCCGCCGCTCCGTCGCCCGCGACGACCGCACGCAGGGTCCGCCGCCCCTCGGGCAGCGGGGTCACGGCTGCCTGGCGCAGTACGTCCGTGAAGTCGGTGGACGACGTGGAGACGCTGAGCGCGGGTTCCTCCTTGCGCCATCGCGCCGCCATGTGGAAGTCGCCGTGCCTGACCCTGTGCGTCGTGGGCTGCGCCCACAGGCTGTCGTAGCTGGTCTGGGTCTCCATGTAGTCGCGCCAAACGGCTTCGCCCATCGAGCGGTTGTACTCGAGCCGCTGGTAGGTGACCTCCGTGCGCCGGGGCGTCGTCATGTCGATCCGGCGGACCTTCGCCGCGTCGAGCGTGACGGTGGTGTCGTGGTCCAGGGACACGTCGGGGTCGCCGAGCAACGCCATGCCGAGGGAGCGCGGTCCGTGGACGCCCCGCACGTCCTTGAAGGCGAGCACCGAGTACACGTCGTTCGGCAGGTAGGCCTCGGCCGTGCCCGACTCGTCGACGAGGAAGAACATCGGGTCGTAGTCGCCCGACTTGAGCACCTGGACGACGCCCGGCATGGGCCTGCCGTCGGCGTCCTTGAGGACCAGGGTCAGCTTGTGCGCGATGTCGCCCAGGGAGACGGCGGTGTGGGCCGCGAGCGTGCCCGTGGGGCCGGTCGCGAGGATCTGGCCGCTGTAACGGCCGTTGCCGGGCGCCCGCGAGGCGTCGATGGTGACCGTGACGTGGGCGCTGCCGTGTGCGGGGACGACCACCTGGTCCGCGGACAGCCGGAACAATCCGGCGGGCGCGTTCGGGGCCGCCACCGACAGCGCGAGGGTGACCGGTTCGGCCGTGGCATTGGTGTAGGTCACCGGGCGCTGTACCGCGCTGCCCGAACCGCCTTCCGGTACCCGTCCCGCGTACGCGGTCGCCGAGGCGAACACGTCCGCCTGCACGGCCGCTGCCACGTCGAGACGACCGCTGCCGCCCTGGAAGGCGTCGTACTGCGGGGTTTGCACAGACGTGCTGGCGAGCAGGTCCTTGAGCTGACTACCCGTCAACTCCGGGTGGGCGTACGCCAGGAGGGCGGCGGCGCCGGTGACGTGCGGGGTTGCCATCGAGGTTCCACTGAGCGTTTGGTAGCTCCCGGTGCCCTCGGGGGCGTACTGGGAGCGAGCGGCGAGCACGTCGACGCCGGGGGCGGTGATCTCCGGCTTCAGCGCCCCGTCGCCCACGCGCGGGCCCTGGCTGGAGAAATACGCGACGGAGTCAGTGGCGTCGACGGCCCCGACGGTCAGCGCGGCGTTCGCGGCACCGGGGCCGCCGATGCTGTTGGGTGTCCCCGTGTTGCCCGCGGCTGTCACGAACAGGGCCCCCGTCTCGGCGCTGAGACGGTCGACCGCCTCGCTCTCCGGGTCGGTCCCGTCGGACGGTGTGGCGGACCCGAGGCTCATGTTGACGACCTTGGCGTGCTGGTCGACCGCCGCCCACTCCATGCCCGCGATGATCCAGGAGTCCTGGCCCCAGCCCTCGTCGGACAGCACCTTGCCGATGTGGAGCGAGGCGCCGGGCGCGACGCCCCGCTCCGTGCCGCCGGACGCCGCTCCTGTTCCGGCGACGGTCGACGCGACGTGGGTGCCGTGGCCGTTGTGATCCGCCACGTCCTCGTCCGGTACGAAGTTCCGCGTGGCCGCTATCCGGCCGGCGAGGTCCGGGTGCCCGGTGTCCACTCCCGTGTCCAGTACTGCGACGTCCACCCCCTTCCCAGTGTTGCCGGCGGCCCAGACCTGCGGCGCGCCGACCTGGGCCGTCGTGTCGATGAGATCGGTCTCCACCTTTCCGTCCAGCCAGATGCGGGCGATGCCGCCGCCGAACGAGGGGGCTGCCTCGGCAGTGCGGGCGGCGGGCGCGCCGGTGACGGCGTCCCAGAAGTCGGTAGCCCGCCCGCGGTCCTGGCTGAGGGCGGCGCCGTGCACGCTGCTGAGGTCCCGCGTCCGCGTGGCGCCGGGCGGCGGCGCGCTCCGCCACAGTCCGGCGGGGCTGTCCCGGTAGGACACGATCAGCGGCAGCCGGTCGCGGTGCGCGTCGTCGTAACCGGCTTCGACGAGGTCGCTGACGTTGAACAGCCTTCGGTCCAGGGTGCCTTGGGCCACGTACGGCAGGGCCGTGTCCGGGTAGACGTAGAGGTCGCCGCCCGCCTCCGTGACGTGGGCGTCCGTGGGCCCGCCGTCCGGGCCGGTGACGACGACCGTACCGCCGGACGAGCCGGTCCCGGGGGACTGCCGGGTGGTGACGAGGTCACCGGTGATCAGGGTGACCGTGTGCGTGCCGGGCGGGACGCGGTCCGCCGCCGGTCCGGTCGTGACCTGGGAGACAGCGGGCGCGGCGGCCGCGGTGAGCGGAGTCGACAGGGCGAGTAACGCGGTGGTCGCGGCGGCTGACGCGCACCAGCGTCTGAGACGTGTTCTCAAGGCACTTCCTGGGGCTGAAGTGAGATCCGGGGATGGGTGTCACCGGACTGTTCCGGAGAACTGCCCAGCCGGACAGCGTTGCAAGCGCGCTACCGAGCCATGCGTTCAATGGGCCGACACCGCGCCTTGGGGGTGTCATCATGTGCAGGCCGGTTGGATCACGACGGGGAAGCCGTGTCGACCTCCTGGTCACCAAGTACTGGCGGTACGGGTCGACGTGAGTGCCTGTGTCACATCCTCTTTCAGCAGGTCACGGTGCCCTGAAGCTAGGTGTTGATCGGGTTTGCCGTTCGGTTGAGCGTCGATGGACGCCGAACCGAACGGCAGCCGGAGGGATCGTCAGGCGGCTGCGGCGAGGGGAGTTGGGACCGCGTCGGTTCGGCGGTTTCGTCGGGTGAGGCGGCGGGTCATGAGGGTGATGAAGGCCCACTGGATGTGGGCTTCGGCGTGGGACATGAGGCGTTCGTAGTCCCGCGCGTTGCGGCGGGCCCGCATCGTCCACGAATTCGACCGTTCAACCACCCAGCGCTTGGGCAACAAGACGAAGCCATCGCGATGCGCCAGGTGGCCCGTTGGGACACCGGCAGCACCACCGTGGACCTCCCCAAGCCCGTCGTCCGCCCGCGCCAGCCGAAGCCGGCACCCGGCCGCGGGGCCGCCAGCCCGGCCCCATCGCCGACACAGGACGTTCCACCGGTTGCCTCGCCGGAGCCGGAATCTCCCGTACCGCTTCCGCCCGCCCCCGTACCGCTGCCCCCGCCGCAGGAGCGCCAGGACCCGGTGCACTCGGTCCCTGAGCCCCCCGCCGGCCCGACAGAAGAGTCCGGGCCGCCTGCGGAACCTCCGCGCCCGTCACAACCTCCGCTGCCGCCGACGCCACCGCTTCCCCCGTTCCCGCTGTTGGACGACTCTCTGTATGAGCACGAAGGGGCAGGTCGGCGACAGTCACGGTGGACATAAGTGCTGATCTTGATGGGCAGCCTGATCTTGCTTCGTGCACGACGACACGGTGTGCACGAGGTGGAGGTGCAGGGTGCTCATCGTCGACACCGACGTCGTGCTCGTGGAACGCCAGCTGCGGGCCGGTGAGTTGACGTGCCCGTCGTGCGGTGCTGTGCTCGCGCCGTGGGGACACGGCCAGCCGCGGGAGATTCGTGGTGATCTCGGGTCCCGCCTGTTCGTACGTCCTCGTCGCTCGCGTTGTTGCCAGGTCACGCACGTGCTGCTGCCGGAGATGATGTGGCCGCGGCGGATGGATGCGGCCGAGGTGATTGGGGCCGGGCTGGAGATAGCGGCTCTCGGGATGGGGCATCGCCAGGTCGCCGCCCATTTGGGCTTGGCGGAGGACACCGTCCGTGGCTGGATCCGCCGGTTCCGCCGCAGGTCGGAGGACGTCCGCCGGTACTTCACCGTCGCCTTGGTGGCCCTTGCTGACGATCCGGTGATGCCCGAACCGGCAGCCTCGCCGCTGGCTGACGCGGTCTCGGTCGTCGCGGCCGCCCATCGGGTGGCGGCGACGAAGTGGCCGGAGATGCACACGGTGTCGCGGTGGGCCTTCGCCGGCCGGGCGATAGACGGCCGGGTGCTGACCTGCACTCCTTCGGCTAGTTGATCAACACGGGCCGCCCCTGGGCGCTGATGGGAGGTGCCGGAAGTCTTGATCGTGTCCGTCCGCGACCGGGGCGGACGCTGATCGAGATGCGAGGAGAGTCCGCGCATGACATCGAGCGAGGACGAGGACCGCCGCCGGGTGGAGAAGGCCCGGCAGGGCGGTCTGTTCCGCTATTCCCTGATCCAGGACCTGCTGGACAGCACCCTGACCACCCGCGAACGAGGCTGTCTGGCACGTGAGTTGGCAGAGAAGGAACACACGGATCCGTTCGGCCGGCAGGTGATGGCGCTCGCGTGTCCGGGTGACCAGCCACTTCTCCGCGCCGGTGTCCGGATTGAGCGTCGAGGGCGGAGATGCGGCCATGCGCCGGGCCGAAGGGGTGCTCACCTCGGGTACTTGCAGACAGGGACGGTGAGTGATCACGGTGCGTTCGACGGCGGTGGCCAGGTTGTCCCATAAATGCCACCGGTCGGCGACCTGCCGCGCGCCCGGTGCGCCTGCGTGGGCTGCCTCGGCATAGGCACCGGCCCGGTCCCGGCAGATCACCTCGATCCCCGGGTGTCCGGCCAGCCAGAGCGCCACGGGTTCCTTCTCCCGGCCGAGCAGCAGGTCGAGAACGGCATGGGACTCGACGTCGACCAGCACCGTCCCATATCTGCGCCCGCGTCGGGTGGCGAAGTCATCCACCTCAAGCACCCGCGGTGAGGGAGGACACGGGTCGGGAAGCGCCAGCAGCACGTTCAACAACGTCACTCTGCTGACGACGATGTGGAGTACGGCGGCAAGCCGGGCGCCTGCCCGGCCGGCAAGTGCCAGGGCGATCGCCTGCACCAGGGCCACCAAGAGGCCCTTCCGTCATGCCTCCGCACCGGCCAACTCACCCGATCCAGCACCCCGTTCGAAGCAGACCGAGCACACGAACGGATAGAGAACGGCCAGTAAGCTTGTTCTTTAACCTCGCCTGCGTTTCTGCTGGTTGAGGGCGTGGTCTTGATTGGACAGCAGGAACGACCGTCCTTCACGCTTCGAGATGTCG